>CAZDNZ010000020.1:0-5604 GCA_964506925.1 uncultured Pseudomonadales bacterium
TAAAAAAGCCTGCCAGAACGAACTGAACATTTACCTACATTTGGAAACCATAGTTTATCTGGTTGACGGTGCGCCGGAAGCTGTAAAACAATTTGTTGTCCAAGACCCGAACGGCTTCCTCCTCCGGTTTCAGCAGGATGCTCAATAAAAAAACCCTACTGATTCATCGTCCGGAAGAATTCCAGATTGGTTTTGGTGGCGCGGAGTTTACCGGTGAGGAACTCCATGGCATCGGTGACGCCCATAGGCTGCAGAATACGGCGGAGGATAAACATTTTTTGGAGTGTGCCTTCATCAAACAGCAGCTCTTCGTTACGGGTGCCCGATTTGGTAATATCAATGGCGGGGTAAATACGTTTCTCCAGCAGTTTCCGATCCAGCCATACTTCGCTGTTACCAGTCCCCTTAAATTCTTCAAAAATCACTTCATCCATCCGGCTACCAGTATCTATCAGGGCGGTGGCGACAATGGTCAGGGAGCCCCCTTCCTCAATTTTCCGGGCCGCCCCAAAAAACCGCTTGGGCTTTTGCAGCGCATTCGCATCTACCCCACCCGTCAGCACCTTACCACTGCTGGGCACCACGGTATTGTAAGCGCGGGCTAACCGGGTGAGGGAATCCAGCAGAATCACCACATCCCGCCCTTGTTCCACCAAGCGTTTGGCTTTCTCAATCACCATTTCAGAAACCTGCGTATGCCGCTGGGCAGGTTCATCAAAGGTAGAGGACACCACCTCCCCCTTCACGCTGCGCTGCATATCGGTCACTTCTTCTGGTCGCTCGTCAATCAGCAGCACAATCAGCGCCACTTCCGGATGATGATTTTCTATGGCGTGGGCAATGCTTTTCAGCATCATGGTTTTACCCGCTTTCGGCGGCGCTACCAACATAGCCCGCTGGCCTTTACCGATAGGCGCCACCATATCAATAATACGGCCAGTCATATCTTTTTTGTTATCGTCCGATGGCTTTTGCGGTTCCATCGTAAATTTTTCGGTTGGGTATAGTGGTGTCAATTTGTCAAAATTGCGCCGATTCCGCATCCCCTCTGGCTTATCGCCATTCACTTCATGGATTTTGGTCAGGGCAAAATAACGCTCACCCGGGTTTGGGTGCCGCACCAAGCCAGCAATTGTATCGCCAGTGCGTAGGCCTGTCCGGCGGATTTGGCTGGGCGATACATAAATATCCTCGGGGCCAGAGTAATAATTATCTTTAGCACTCCGCAGAAAACCAAAACCATCGGGTAAAATTTCCAGCACGCCTTCGGCTTCAACATCTGTTCCCTTTGGCAAAGCTTGTACCAGCTTAAACATCAGTTCGTGGCGACGCAGGTTGGCTGGCTCTTTAATCTCCAGCTCGTCCGCCATATGGATGAGGTCTTCAGTTGTATGGGCTTTAAGTTCTTCGAGGCGCATAGGTTTCCCTTGGATTCAGGTTATTGATAATGTCATTAATATTGACGGTTTGTTCTGGCTTTAGCTTTTAGCTTTGATTGAATTGTCTGAAAGTTCAGCAGATATTTCTTAATTATAGGAAATTCTGCTGCAGGTCAAGCGCTTTTCGCCATAATTTCAATCATGCGTCCATCATACGCTGGGCCGCCGGACACAACACATGCCTCTACCGCTGGTAAGTGCGGCCAAAATGTTTGCAGCCGGCGAGAAACATCAGCCGGTACACCCGTTGTTAAAATACGCACCCGCGGTTCTGCTGTTGTGGGCAACAGCGTAGGATGGCGGCTCAGATAATCCTCCAGGCTATCGGCCACAATAGGCGGCTGGCTATATAGGCGCACCTGCGGCGGTAATACCGCTTGAAACAAATCGGCCACCAATGGGTAATGGGTACACCCCAAAATGGCCCCATGGGGTATATGCGTACACTGATCCAGCATCTGACGGACATAATCTGTAATCATGCGCTGAAGGCCTGCCGTTGGTTCCTGCGCTTCAATCGCCCCTGCCAACTGAGGGCAGGCCTGCTGCACCACCTGCATATGGGGGCAACGTTTCAAAATTTCTTCCACATACACACCTGTTTCAATGGTCTGGCGGGTGGCAAAAATAGCCAATGTATCTTGGTTATACTTTTGCGGATAGGTGGGTGCGGTTACACACCATGGGGTTTGGGTTGCCATTTCTACGGTAGGTGCCACAATACCCAATACATTATGGCCGGTATCTGCCCAACATGATGCCGGCAACCAGTTTTGCTGCAAGGGGCGCGCTGCCACCGCCGTGGCTGTATTACAGCCCAAAATAACAATCTGACAACCTTGCTGAAACAAAGTATCCACTGCCTGCTGGGTTAGGGCCAGAACGTCGGCCGATGAACGGTTACCGTATGGCGCACGGGCATGATCGCCTAAATAAGTGAAAGAATACTGAGGAAACCGCTGTACCAGAGCTTCAAATACAGTTAAACCACCGTAGCCGGAATCAAATACGCCTATCATATATATATTTTTATCCTAATTAACAGGCTGAATGGCCTCAACTTCCCAGTTGGGATCTTCCGCATCCACGGGTCGGGCAAAGGTCCACACAGTTTTAACGGTTTTGGGTGTTTTTTCCTTACCGACCCGTTTGCCCGTTTTTTCAGAAATAATATTTTCCGCCTGCTGCGCTTCAAACTGTACATCCACAATCGCTGTTCGGCCATTCAGGCGGGCGTCAACAATTTCAGTACGGTTAATCTGCTTAACTTCTACCTGTGGTGCACGGTTTTTTTCATCAAGGTCATTCAATTCTTCTACTAAGGGCGCCAGCACATGCGGGGCAACCAGCAAGGATAATGCCTCGTCATCTTTCTCATTCCATTTTTCGTAATAATACTGGTAAGCTTTTTTGGCACCTTGCAGAAAATGCTTTTCTTCAAAATCTGACATATGTTGTTTTAGTAAACTCACGCCCGTGGCTGGCGTAATATCTTTGGCTTCATCCTGCTGAAAAAACGGCACAACCACGCCCTGCTCCCTGTTGCCTGTTGTCTTGTTGCCCTGCTTTTTTTGTTTCAGATTTTTATCAAACGGCATTTTTTTGCCAAAGAACCGCGTCCAGATAAAAACACCCAGCGCTACCAGAATAATCAGATCAATCAAAGCCATATGCGTTATATCTTCCTCATTTTTAATAAAGCTTCATAATTTTATTACAGCAGATTTCCCACGCCTGAACAACTACCGTCTTCTATCTTTATGACAACAACATGAACATTCAGGCGGCAGCCTCGCAGGCATCCAACACCACGCGCGCCCCTTGGCTCAGCAAATCATCTGCCACGGTTTCGCCCAGATACATATAATCTGTTGCTGCCCCCGTTGCCTCGGCGCGCAACATGGTGGTGCCATCTAAGCTCAGAACCATACCCGTGAGGTGCAACTGCGTATCATCCACCCAGGCAGCATAACCTGCCAATGGGGTATGACAACTACCGCCTAGTGTTTGCAGCATGGCACGCTCTGCCATAACCGCCTGAAACGATGGTATGTGGTTCTGTTGGGTTAGCATATCCATTAATTCAGCATCATCCATACGGCATTCCACACACACGGCCCCTTGCCCAACCGAAGGTAACATAATATCCGGCTCGAACACATCGGTAATCCGGTGCGCCAGCCCAATTCGCTCCAAGCCCGACTTGGCCAGAATAGCCGCATCAACTTCTCCATTGTCCACCTTAGCCACGCGGGTATCGGCATTGCCACGTAAAGGGACAATCTGTAAATGCGGCATCGTCCGCTGTAGCTGGGCAGCACGCCGTACCGAGCTGGTACCTACTTTTTGCCCTGCTTTCAGGCCTGCCAGCACTTCGCCCTGCCGACAAACCACCGCATCGCGCACATCTTCCCGCGGCAGCACAAATGGAATGACCAAACCATCTGGTAAATCTTGATCTGTGGGCACATCCTTCAAGGAATGCATAGCCATATCGGCTTCATGTTCTTGCAAAGCAATTTCCAGCCGCTTCACAAACGCCCCCTTACCCCCAATTTTAGATAAATCCCCCTGAAAACGTTCGTAGCACCCATCGCTGGTCAGAGGATAAGGCGCAAACTGCAACGCCGGGCAAGCGGCTGACAAAACATCTATCACCTGCTGGGTTTGGGTCATGGCCATTTTACTTTTGCGAGTAGCCACCCTAAAAAGACGGGAAGAATCAGCAGACACCTTCAAGACAGACATTCTTTTATGTTACACTCCTTGTTGTTTAACCAAAACAGCACAAAAACACAACCCTACAACAAAGATAATCCTATGGTTATTGCCCTTTACGATATTATCAAAGCCCTGCACATTATAAGTATGGTGGCATGGTTTGCTGGTTTATTTTATTTGCCACGGTTATTTGTTTACCATGTACATGCGCCCAAAGCGGCACGCCCTATGCTGTGTACCATGGAGCGAAAACTCTATCGTTACATCATGAATCCCGCCATGATGGCCACTTGGATATTTGGCTTGTGGATGATGTTTATAATTCCTGAATATATCCACAGCGGCTGGCTGCATGCCAAAATAGCTCTGGTTATTTTACTCACAGGGTATCATCTCAGCCTGAAAAAGTTCCTGAAAAACCTGGCCCAGGATAACTGTCCACGTTCAGAACGCTTCTTCCGGATTTATAACGAGATTCCTTCCCTGCTGCTTATTCTTATTGTGTTTCTGGTTATCCTCAAGCCATTCTGAAAGTGCGGTTTAACCAAAATAATTGGGGAAAATAAGCATAACTTTTATTTTCTCCCACAAGTTACCAACACCGAAAAAGCGAACAAAACAAGGCCTCTTTGCCACTTACCCCCATTTTCCACACCCCCTACAAGAGAACAATAAAATTTATTTAAAATAAAGTTTATAAAGAAGTAAAACAAAGCACGCATGATATAGATTCCTATTTACGCTTTATGCTAGATTAAAAATATATAAGGAAAGCCCCCAAACCATGTTGCTTTTAGAAACATTACACGGCCACTATACTCAAAGGCCGCCTGTATGGCTGATGAGACAAGCCGGGCGGTATCTGCCCGAATATCAAACATTGCGTCGGCAGGTGCCTAATTTTCTTGAGCGGTGCTACACGCCCGAGGTGGCGACTGAGATTACCCTCCAGCCGGTACGGCGGTTTGATGTAGATGCAGCTATTATTTTTTCAGATATTCTCGTTATTCCCCATGCGCTAGGGATAGATGTGCAGTTTATTGAAGGAAAAGGCCCCGTGTTGCCGCCTTTGGGGCAAGCCACACATATGCAAAAAGAACTAGAGGCACTCAAAGCGCATAGCACCAACGTTATGGCAACACTTGCCCCTGTCGCCGAAACGGTGCGCCAAACACGTGCTGCCCTGCCAACCGATAAAGCCCTTATCGGGTTTTGTGGTGCCCCATGGACCGTGGCAGCCTACATGCTGGATAGCCAACCCAGTAAGGATGCCCTGCGCGCGCGCCAGCTGGCTTATCAGCAGCCAGCCTTATTTAATATGCTCATGGATGTACTCGTGCAGGCTTCTGCCACCTACTTATGCGCACAGATTGATGCCGGCGCGAATGTTGTACAAATATTCGATAGCTGGGCTGGCTTGGTGCCGCCCGCCCTGCAGCAACAG
>CAZDNZ010000020.1:5704-12588 GCA_964506925.1 uncultured Pseudomonadales bacterium
ATTTACCCCCCGCCCGGGGTATATTGCGAATTTGGGGCATGGTGTGAACCAGCATACCCCACCCGAACATGTGGCCGCCTTTGTGGAAGCAGTTAAAACATTTGAGGATACACATGCCTGATAGCCACCCGTGTTATTCAGATTACAGCCATGTTTTTTTATGTCGTCCAGCACCGGGTTTAGTTGAAATAGCGGCAGATTATCCCGGGGCGCATGTTTGGCCGCTGGCAGAAATAACGCATCTGTCTATTGCTGTACCCCCCAAAACAGACCTTATGGTGCTCACCAGTGCCAATGCCGTACCGGCCGTGCGTGGGCGACAAATGCCGGTCGCTGTGGTGGGGCCACAAACGGCCGCTGCCGCCCGCGCAGCTGGGTTGCAGGTTGTGCTGGAGGGGACGGAGGATATTTCTACGTTGTTACCTTTATTACAGCAGCAGCAGGCCACCCGGCTTTGCCATATTCATGGAGAACCCGCCCGCTTGGACTGGCATAAAAAAATTCAGCCCCCGCAGGAAATAACCAGCATCTGCGCTTACAAAACGGTATATAAAGAAAACATACCTCCTGCCATTTTGGCCGCATTAGGGGAGATAAAAACACCTGTTTTCACCATATGGTCGGTAGCTGGCGCACACCACTTGCAGAAAATGCTGAAAAAGGTGATGATAGAACCCGTACAATGTACATTCATTTGCCTTAGCCCCGCAGTTGCGGCAGCAGTAAGGCCATGGGTAGGTAATCGTACATCAAATATAATGGTGGCATCTGCCCCGCATCGGCAGGCCATGTGGGAAAAAGTAACGGAACATGTCCAAAAAACAAACAGATAAAACAGAATCACTGGATGCCAAGCAGCCGGAAAAAGCAAGTACACGCCAGTGGTCGGTGGCACGTGTGGGGCGGGTCATTTTTTTGGTGGCCGTGGTTGGTGCTGGCTTATTGGCAGCCATTTATGTACGAAATCTTGCCGTGACAGAGGCGGAATCGAACACAGAACAATCATCAGCTGTATCAGAGTCAGAAAAAATGCCACAACATGTTGAGGGGCACGAAACCGGAGAGCTTCTCCCCCGCAGCATTAATCGGCAGGATGATCCTGCAGGGGCGCTGCCAACCTCTATAACTTTGTTAGATGATCAGCCACAACAACAAACCAAGGCCAGCCCACCAGTAGCACCGACACCAAGCGTGGTGGATGTTACAGAAACGTTAACAAAGCCTACACCTGCAGCACAGCAGCAGGCACAAGTTACAGAAGCGCCACCAACCCAACCTAAGCAACCTAAGCAGGCGGCGACCAATATTCAGGCGGCACAAATTGCCCAAGCTACCCTTAAACTGGCACAACAGGCCGAACAACAGGCTCAAAAGCAATTACGCCTGCTGCAAAAAGCCTTGCAACCTTATGGTGTTCAAACCATACCCGGCGTTATGGCCTATCTGCCCGCTGGCGAAAAGCCAGAAAATATCCCAACTTGGTGGGATCAAACCCTGGGCTATTTTGTGGAAATCCGCCAGCTTGACGAACAACAGGTGGACTGGGAAACCATACTGGCAGAAGGCCAGCCACAAAAACTAAAAGATGCGCTGGCACCTTATAAAAACACATCCACATGGAAAGAATTTACCCAGCGGGCGCAGGCATATATGACGCAGCGCCAAGCATTGGAACGCCTAATACCAGCTGAGGAGGCAAACGAATGAACACCCTTTTCAAAACACTTGTTGCCCTGTTGGTGCTGGTAGGTATTGTGGCACTGGTTCAGTCGGCCAGCCAGCAGCCCGGTACAGTAACCATCCAGTGGTATGGTTATGTCATAAATACGTCGGCCACCTTTTTAGTGGCGGTCTTTAATGTTGGTTTAATTTTAGCTTTTTTGGTCGGGCGGTTTTTGGGCTGGCTGCTACGCTTACCCCAGCTGCTGTGTTTGCGGCGGAGCCGGCGCAGCGAGCGTAAAGCCCTGCAAATGGTAGCAGAAGGTTGGGAAGCCCGCCGTGCAGGCGATACCCGCAAAGCCCAACGGGTGGCGCGTAGCCTGAGCAAGTTTGAATCTACCGATGCCGCAACCGCCAGCGCTATGAAAATACTGGCCACAGATATCAGCACTTCGCAGGAAGCCTTGCACCGCCTGCTGGGCGACGATAAAACCGCGTTCTTTGGCCATGTGGGCCTGATGGAGCAAGCTGTGCAACGGCACGATTGGTCAGGTGTACAATTTCATGCTAATGCGGCTCTAAGCCATCGGTCGGAAAGCCCGGCCGTACGCCGCCAGTACTTGGAAGCCCTACTGCATTGCCATAAGTTTACACAAGCGCGCGATGCTCTGCCCAAAACCGATCTGAAAGCCAGTTATGGAGAAAAGGCCGACTTTATGGAAGCCGCCATTCGGCTACAAGCAGCCCTGCAGGAAAAGGCGGAAAACCCAACGGGTGCTTTGCGCCATATACAGCAAACCACGCGTAAAGTGCCCCATTTTGTGCCTGCCGCTTTTGCACAGGGCAATATTCTGCTGGAAATGGGCAAACATGCCCCCGCCGAGCGGGCACTGGCCACATTTTTTCATAATTGCCCACGGTACGATGTGTTTCGAAAATGGCTGGATGTTGTGCGCCAAAGCCAGCCCAACCTGCCCGCCGAAAAACTGAATAAAAAGTTGGATCAACTGCTGGAAGATAAGCGTACCCACCCGGATCATGCGCCCATTGCCGCCTTATGTGCGGGTTCGGCGGCCCTAGATGCTGGGGATACCGTAGCTGCGCGGGATGCCCTAATGGATGCTTTTCGTAAATCTGCCAACAAAACAGTGCTACAAAAACTGGCCGAACTGGAACGTAAACTGGATGATGAAGGTGCCGCAGCCGACTGGTTGAAGCAAGCTATCGATGCGCCAGACCTTGCCCAGCCCGGGGATGAAATTTTACATGCCTACCAAACATTCTTGGAAGAATATAATATTTATCAAACCCGCAAAGATTTGCCAGCCAGCCAGCCCACTCCAGCACGGGCATTGGCAAACTAAAAACGCCGCAAAAAGGTACTTTTGGCCATGACGGGTAACCATAACGATGATGAAGACAACCTCTGGCAGGAGGCCGTTAAGCATGTTGTGCCATTACAAGCCCAAAAGCGGCGCTCCACCCCCACAACGCCCCCGCCGCGTATGCGTAGCCATGCGCCCGCACCCTATGGGGATGCTGCGCCTGCGCCCCTGCATATTGTAATAGAG
Source organism: uncultured Pseudomonadales bacterium (assembly GCA_964506925.1). GTDB lineage: Bacteria > Pseudomonadota > Alphaproteobacteria > UBA2136 > JAPPOO01 > CAZDNZ01. The sequence goes on from CAZDNZ010000020.1 coordinate 8,935, forward strand.
CCCAATGCCACGATGCATGGCCTGCGCCACAAGGATAGTGCGGATATTCTGCGTAAACTTGCCAAAGGGCAACTGCCGTTTGAAGATCGGTTGGATCTGCACGGCATGTATGCCGATGAAGCCCGGCAAGCTATCCACGATTTTCTGCGAGAGAGTTTTGACAACGGCTACAGGTGTATTATCATTATTCATGGTAAGGGTAATGCTACGCAGGGCGGCCACGGCCCTTATGGCAATTTAGGGCTATTAAAGGCCAGCTTGCCCGGGTGGCTGGATAGTAACCCCTATGTTATGGCTTTCCATACGGCCGTACCGAAGGATGGCGGCCTGGGTGCTTGTTACATTTACCTGCGACGTAAGAGATTTTAACAACGCTAAGAAAGGAACCAACATGCCAAAAAATTATCAGGACATGGTCAACAACATTACCCAATATGCTGGTGAATTGAAAAACAGCCAACCAGATGTGATGAAAAACTTCCATGCGATGGCGAACGCCGCCATTGCGGACGGTGCGCTGGACAAAAAAACCAAGGAACTGATTGCTTTGGCGATTGGTGTAACTAAACAATGCGATGGCTGTATTGGTTTCCATACCCGCACGCTGCACCAGCTGGGCGCCACCCGGCAGGAAGTAGCCGAGATGCTCAGCGTTTGCATCTACATGGGTGGTGGCCCAGCCTTAATGTATGCTGCCGATGCCCTCCGCGCTTACGACCAATTTGCTGGCAATAATGCAGAGGCGGCTTAAGAACAGAACGCCCCTCAGCATCAGTGCTGGTGTCTATCCTGTATAGTTTAGTAGGCGAATGTGCTTTAACGAGTACGCTATATGTACTCTTCAGCCAGCCATTTTCCCACACATAACCCCTGCCCCCCTGTGCTATATTTGTGCTACACTCTTTCTATGTCTGCGGAAACCCCAAATTCTAAGCCCTTACTGATTATTATTGATGGCTATTCGTTCCTGTTTCGGGCGTATCATGCCGTGCGTGGCGCCCTTACCCGCTCGGACGGCCTGCCCACCAATGCCCTGTATGGCTTTGCCCAGATGCTCTTGCGCGTGACGCAGGATATGCAGCCAGATGCCTGTGTGGTGGCGCTGGATACCTCTGCCCCCACGTTCCGACACGACCTGTACCCAGATTATAAAGGCAATCGGCCGGATATGGATCCCGAAATGGCTGCCCAGATTCCCTACTTCAAAGCGCTCATCGAGGCCTTTGCTATTCCTGCCCTCAGCCAGGATGGGCTGGAGGCGGACGATATTATCGCTACCCTGTGTAAACATTACCAGCACAGCCACGAAATCAGGATTATCTCGTCCGACAAGGATTTGGTGCAACTTATTTCCCCTCAGGTCACGATGGTGGATACCATGAAAGATAGCTGGCTAACCCCGGCTAAAGTAGAAGAAAAGTATGGTATCCGCCCGGATCAGATGATCGATTATCTGGCACTGGTGGGCGATAGTTCGGATAATGTCCCCGGTGTACCGTCGATAGGGCCCAAAACAGCGGCACAACTGCTGCAAACCTACCAAACGCTGGACGGTATTTATGCGCATGTGGACGATATTCCTCGCGCCAGCCTACAGGAGAAGCTGCGCACCTATCAGGAACAAGCTTTGCTTTCGCGCAAATTAGTTACCCTGATAGAGGCAGAATCTCTTGCATGCACGGAAGAAGATATGCGCTATTATTACGATCCAGCTACAGCAGCGGCATTTTTGCAAGAAATGGAATTCCGTACCCTAACCAACCGCGTGCGTAACGGTAAAGGGAATGGCAAAAGCAAGGGCATGCCGCAGCATACCCCCATCGATGCGACAGGCGGGGCGACAGGCGGGGCGGCACAGAAAGAAGCATCAGCACCAGCCAGTAGGTTTAATCGTGCGGCATATGTTACCATCCAAACCGAGGATGAGTTGGCAGAATGGTTAGGAAAGGCGGAAAAAGCTGGTCTATGTGCGTTTGATACCGAAACCACCTCCCTCAACACCATGCAGGCACAGCTGGTGGGGGTTAGTTTGGCCGTGGCACCTAACGAAGCCTGCTACATTCCCCTGCAACATAAAGGCCAAGACGACTTCCTATCCAAGCCGCCAGCACAAATACCGCTGGATGTTTTTCTGGCGCACTTCCAGCCGTTTTTGGCCAATCAGGCCATCAAAAAAGTGGCGCATAACCTAAAGTACGACTTGCTGGTTATGGCGAATACCTTGCAAGCAACAACCCTAGACTTTATTCAAAACTGGGAAGATACCATGTTGTTGTCTGGCGTATTATTTGCTGGCCAGCATAACCATAAGCTGGATGACCTCAGCCAGCGTTACCTCGATCATACGATGATTTCTTATACAGAAGTAGCCGGTATTGGCCAAAAACAGGTAACGTTCGATTATGTTGATTTAGCGCAAGCAACCCCCTACGCCGCAGAAGACGCCGATGCAACTTTACGCTTATATCAAACGTTCTCATCCGCCATAAATGCAAGCGATAAAGCAGATTTATCCAATGTATATACCAAATTAGAGAAGCCATGCCTGTTATCCCTTGCGCAAATGGAACGCCATGGCATTGCGGTGGACTGTAACCAACTGCGCCGCCTGAGTAGTGATTTTGGGCAAGAGATGGCCGCCTTGGAAGCCGAGATTCATCGGCACGCCGGCACAACCTTTAATGTAAACTCGCCTAAACAGTTGGGCGATGTCTTGTTTGATCAGCTTGGTGTGCCCGAGGTAAAAAAACGCTCTACAGCCCACGATGTATTGGAAAAACTGGCCGCCGATGGCTTGCCCATGGCCCACAAATTGCTGGAATATCGCGCAGTGGCGAAGCTGCGCAGCACCTATACCGAAGCACTGATAGAACAAATCAACCCGCAAACAGGGCGGGTACATACCAGCTATAATCCGGTGGGTGCGGCAACGGGGCGGTTATCATCATCCGACCCAAACCTTCAGAATATCCCCATCCGAACAACCGATGGCCGTAAAATCCGGCAGGCATTTGTGCCGGCAGCAGGCTGTACATTTATGTCGGCCGATTATTCGCAGGTTGAACTCCGTCTGCTGGCACATTTTTCCCGCAGCGAAGCCTTAACCGCAGCGTTTAACGCGGGGCAAGATATTCACGCTTATACCGCAGCCCAAGTTTTTGATGTACCACTAGCCGATGTGCAGCCCGACCAGCGCCGGGTGGCTAAAATATTGAACTTTGGGCTGATTTATGGCATGGGCGCCCACAGTGTGGCGCAGCAGCTGGATATGCCCCGCAAGGATGCGCAAATCTATGTGGATCGCTTCTTCCAGCGTTACGATGGTGTGAAAGAATATATGGAAAGCAACAAACAGTATGCCCGCCAGTATGGATACGTCACCACCCTCTGGGGGCGCCGCGTGCACCTGCCCGAGATTCATAGCAAAAACGGCGGCCTGCGCGCTGCGGCCGAGCGCGCGGCCATCAATGCCCCCTTGCAGGGCAGCAATGCGGATATGATCAAACGTGTGATACCGCTCATTGAGGCGAAACTCAAGGCGGCAGGGCTTAGCGCGCGCATCCTCCTTCAGATTCATGATGAAATTTTGCTGGAAGTGCCAGATGATGAAACCACCGCCACCGAACAAGTGGTGAAACACCTGATGGAAACCAC
>CAZDNZ010000021.1:0-12396 GCA_964506925.1 uncultured Pseudomonadales bacterium
TATACGTTTGGATTTAAGCTGCTCAATGAATCCGCTTTCTACCATAAATTCAACGGCTTTTTCAGGGGATATCGTTGTTGTTGGAGAGAAGTTATACGCATCATAAATAAAATTCCCGCTTCGATACTCTTTGAGTATGCGGAAATTATTTTCTCTGCTTGCTAAAAGTACTGGTATGACAGGTATAAGATCAGGATATTTTCTTATCAGCTTTATAGCTTCTTGCTCTATATCTCTTTTACCTATTAAATAGTTGAATAAGTTGAGCTTAATTTCTAAATCTTCTAAATTATTTATAGCTTTTGACCAGTTTACAAAATAATCCCATTTAGTGATGGTATCTTTAAGGTGAGAGATTAAATAATCATACACCTCGCTCTCGGTGTTGAGCCTCAATTTTTCTTGATATGAGCGGTGAAATTTCATTTTCGTGCAGTTCTATAATTTCTTTAAAAAGATAACCTATAATTCACTGTAAAGCTCTTGTTAAATTCTTTCAATACATCTGTCAGCCATTCATTTGTTAGGGCCTGCATAACAGGTTAGGACATAATATTTTTAACATAAAAGGGTGCCTGACATGCCGATGGATGTAACGCTGCTGTTTGGTGCGCTGGCGCTGGTTTTTGCCATGTTGTTGCCCCATGCACGGACGCGGGCGAGTGTGCTGGGGTGTAATCTGGCCATTTGCCTGAATTGTATGGCCATCTGGTTTGTATATGGTGATTATTTTCCGGCGTTTAGTGCCGCATTTGTGGCATTGATGATGGTATTCCAGATTTTAATTGGCGATGCCCCCACCCGCCGCAGCACCAACATGCGGGCAGGTGTCAGTTTATTTGCAATTGGGGCATTATGCCTGTTTCTGTATGAAACGCCGGTGGATCTGATTTTTTTGTCGGGCGTCATTTTGTGTCGGGTGGGGGATACGCGGCTGGATGTGAAAACAGTTAAAGTCCTTTATTTTTTGGGAGCGGTGACCTACGGGTTGCATGCAGGGCTTGAGGGCAATATATATGGTGTATTGGTGGATGTCGTCCTTGTGGCGTCCATGCTATGGAGCCTGCGGCCGCAGATTGCCCGGCATCTGCGAGGTATGCTTCGCACAAAGCAACAACAGGCCGAAATGGCTGTCATGTAAAAAGGAAAGGTATAATTATGGAATTTATGGATTTAGGCTCTGCCCGTGCAGCGGCAGAGAAAGCCTTGGGGGTTGAAAACTTAACTCAAGATCAGTTTAATAGATTTATTGAATTGTACGAAGCGTATCATGGTAACATTGAAGAAACTATTGATGCTTTCAAAAAAAATGAGTGCCCTCTAAGTGAATGCGAGCTTGGAGAGTAGTATTTCAGCGGCACAGCGGCCAGCTGCTGCCGGGTAAAATTGATCCCCGGGACAAAATCAAAAACCACACTTTTTGGAATTGGATATAAAATGGAGCGGGAGAAGGGATTTGAACCCTCGACCCTCACCATGGCAAGGTGATGCTCTACCACTGAGCTACTCCCGCGGGTCGTCTTTGCAGATGAAGCGGAATATATAATGGATTGCCCAGTCTATCAAGAAAAAAATGGGCGCGCATGACGGGTGGTTTGCGGTGTGGGGAAAAATTCTTGGCCGGCGGGCGGGTGTCTGGTGTATTGTATGGGGTATATGCCAGCAGATTCAACCTACGATGCGCCGGCTGTTCTGGCCCCCGATGGTGTAGAACGCCGCAAAAACCGCCAAAGCCGTACCTTCCGGTTGCTGGTTGTTTTTGTGTATGCTCTGCTGGCGGCGGCAGCGGTGATTATTTTTGGCGGCTTAGCCTATGCCGCGCAGCAGCCGGGGATATCTGGCAATTTATTGTTTGCGCTGATGAGTGCCAGCGTGCTGATTTTATTGGTGTTCTTTTTATACATTGGTCGGCATTTTCTGCTGTTGTTTCTCGAAAGGCGCGGGCGGCTCAAGCGTTCACGGCTGCCTTTTCGGTTTTTGGGCATTTTTTCCATTATTGCCGTTTTTCCCACGCTGATTATTGCCAGTTTTGCTTTTTTTATGCTGAACCTTGGTATGGAAACTTGGTTTTCGGGCAAAGTGAATGCCGCGCTGGAGAATTCGTTACAAATTGCCCAAGCCTATCTGGATGAACATGAACGGAATATTTTGCTGGAGGTAAGCGCCTTGGCGCGGGATCAGGAACTGCGCGATGCCACATTTTTGATGGATCCGTTGGTGATTCAGGAATTTTTGCAGGCCGAGGCGCGTCGGCGTAATTTATTGGATTTAAGCCTGTTTACAAATCAGGGGACGCTGATTGCCACCACCGGAACTTTGCAACATTTGGCCTCAACCATTAGTACCTTTATTCATGATGCGCGTGGTGCGGTGGATCAAGCTGGCCGCGCGCCCCATGCCTTTACCGAGTACGATAAACAGCAGGTGGTGGCGTTGGCGCCGGTGGGGAGTGGCCTCTGGCTGGCGGCCGCGCGGGATATTCATCCAAAAGTGGTGGCGCGTATCGATCAAACAGAAGCGGTATATCAGGAATACTTTACCTTGGTGCGCAACCGCGGGTACATTCGTTGGTTTTTTGGGTTGTTGTTGGGGGTTATGGCCTTGGGCACATTGGTGGCCGCCGTGTGGGTGGGGCTACGTTTGGCCAACCGGATTGTCCGCCCGATTACCGAGCTGGTGCATGCCACCAATCGGGTTTCCGCCGGACAAATGGATATTCGGCTACCCCCGCGCGACGATGATGAAATGGGGATTCTGACCCAATCATTTAACCGTATGACCCAACAGTTAAAACAAAACCGCGAACTGGTAGAGAAAAAGAATAAAGAGCTGGATCGGCGCCGGAAAACCATGGAAGCCTTATTAACCGGGGTCTCTGCGGGCGTATTTGCGGTGGATGCCGCGGGGGTTATTCAAACCACCAATCCTACCGCCCATGGTCAACTGGGGTTACAAATCAACCAGACGCTGGCCGATTACAGCCCAGAACTGGCGCACGCGGTTGCCGAATACGCCGAAGATCCGATTCCCTTGAAACAAAAGCAAATCAAGTTACTGGTTGCCGCTGAACCACGTACGTTTTTGGTGCGGATGGTGGCGCAAAAAAATGGAGAAGGCGAGGTCACAACCATTGTGGTGACGATGGATGATATCACGCCGCTGCTTTCTGCGCAGAAAACCGCGGCATGGGCCGATGTGGCACGGCGTTTAGCGCACGAGATTAAAAACCCGCTGACGCCTATCCAATTATCTGCCGAGCGCTTGCAACGCAAGTACAGCAAGCAGCTGGATGCAGAATCCCGTGATTTATTCGTGGATTTAACCAAAACCATTATTCAGCAAACGGAAGATATGCGCAGTATGCTGAACGAATTTTCCGACTTTGCCCGCATGCCCGCCGCCAAAATGGCGCCCCACAAACTGATGGATATTGTGAAGCAGGCGGTTTTTCTGGAAGAAAGCGCCCAAGGCGATATTGCCTTTGAACTGGATGTGGATGCCCCCGCCGCCGAGGCGATGGTGGTTTGTGATCGGGCGCACCTGAACCAAACCCTTACAAATATTCTGGAAAATGCCATCAACAGCATAAAAGAACGGGTTGGGGATAACTTAATGCCCGGGAAGGTAAAAATTGTTGTGAAAATGTCACAAGATGATACACTGTTGGTAACTGTGCAGGATAACGGCAAAGGTATCCCCGCAGACGTAGATATAGATCAACTATTTGATCCCTACGTAACCACCCGCCAGAAGGGCACCGGTCTCGGCTTGGCTATTGTACGCCGGGTAATAGAGGAGCATGGCGGGCAGGTGCGTTTGCTGCGTTGCGCGGAAGGTGCTCGCGTTGAAATAACGTTGCCAGTCAAACAAGAGGGGATAAAAAATGATGACCAAAACCAATAAATCCACCATCCTGATTGTAGATGATGAAGCCAATATTCGCTCATCCCTTTCTGGTATTTTGGAAGATGAAGGCTATGCCGTAACCACCGCAGCATCTGGCCAGGAAGCACTGGATCAAGTGGCTGCCAGCATGCCGGATGCGGTACTGCTCGATATTTGGATGGAAGGGATGGACGGCCTCGAGGTTCTCTCGCGCCTCAAACGCCGGGCGCAGGATTTGCCCGTCATTATGATTTCTGGCCATGGGACGATTGAGACGGCCGTGCAAGCTACCCAGAAAGGGGCCTACGACTTTATTGAGAAACCACCACAAGTAGAGCGCCTGCTGCTAACGCTGAAACGTGCCATGCGCGACAGCCAGCTGGCACGCGAAAATTTTCTGTTGCGCTCCCGTAGTGGGGAAGTGCACGAACTGTTAGGCGTTTCCTCCGAGATTGCTACCGTCCGCCAAACCGTGAAGCAAGTGGCCAGCGGCGATAGTCGGGTGCTGGTGCATGGTGAGCCCGGCACAGGGAAGGAAGTTGTGGCGCGGATGGTGCATAAATCTTCGCGCCGGGCAGAAGCCCCCTTTGTAACCATTACCCCCGCGGCGGTTACCGATCAAACCTTTGAAATGGCGCTGGCAAGTGTTGTGGCCAAAGCAAAAGGCGGTACGCTTTTTCTGGACGAAGTTGCCGATTTAAGCGCCACCATGCAAGCGCGTATGCTCAAGTTTTTGCAGGATGGTATTCTGCCCGACCCCAACACGGGTGTGCCGATAGAATCGAATGTGCGGGTGATTTCTGCCACCACTAAATCTCTGCAACCTTTGATGGACAAAGGGCAATTCCGTGCCGATTTGTTCTATCGGTTGTCTGTTGTGCCGATTGAAGTACCGCCACTACGGGTGCGGAGTATGGATATTCCCAGCATGGTGCAGTATTTTCTGAAAATTTTATCGCCAGATGCGGCTAGCGTGCCACGGATTGCGCCGGCAACCATGGCCGTGCTGACCAGCTACCACTGGCCGGGGAATGTGCGGCAGTTGCGTAACCTGATTGAATGGCTGCTGATTATGCACCCGGGCAAAATGGTTGTGCCGGATATGCTGCCGCCAGAGCTCACCAATAACGAAGCGCTGGACGAAAATGTGATGGAAATTGCGGCCACCTTGCCCCTGCGGCAGGCGCGCGAGTTGTTTGAGAAAAACTATCTGGCAAACCAGCTGATGCGGTTTAATGGCAATGTTTCGCGCACCGCCGATTTTGTGGGCATGGAACGCTCGGCGCTGCACCGTAAGCTGAAATCGTTAGGTGTGGATGCCAAGTTTATTGAAGACTGCGAAGAAGAAAGCGAAAGCAAAACAGCCGCCGCCGCTTAGCGCATAAAGGGCATTAACCAAGCCATCATAAGAAAAGGCAAAAAAAATGGCAGATAGCGCATTTCAGGCATGTCGCCAGAGTATGGTGGATGGCCAATTAAGACCCAACCGGGTGCAAAATGCCGCGGTGCTGGCGCGTTATCGGCAGATGCCACGCGAATTGTTTGTGCCCCCCGGCATGCAGCACCTTGCCTATATGGATAACACCCTCGATTTGGGGCATGGCCGTAGCATGCTGGCCCCGATGGTCAGCGCCCATTTGGTGCAGGGGTTAGATCTTCTGCCCACAGATAAAGTGCTGGTGGTGCCCGCAGGCACCGGGTATGAAGTGGGCATTATCGCCGATTTGGTCAGCCATGTTACCGCCTTGGAAGATGACAAACTGTTGTTTAATCAGCTAAAGGTCAACTTGTATGATGCGGGCGAACTTGTCCCGATGGACAGAATAACCACACTTGAGGGGTCGCTTGCGGCAGGATGTACTGCCCAAGCCCCGTTTGATGTTATAGTCATACCCGGTTGCGTGCCTGAAGTACCGTCAGCGCTGATTCAACAGCTTAAGCCGCAAGGGCGCTTGGGGTGTATTATGCCGGGTGCAGACGGTGTGCCAGAGCTTACCATAAGCCAAAAACGAGGAAAGACTTTATTCAAACATGCCATTTTTGAAACGCCACTGCCTTTTTTACCGCAAAGTGCACCCTCGGAGCAGTTTGTGTTTTAGCGCCCTGTTTTTGGCATGCCTTGTACCTGTTGGGTTGGGTTATGCCGCCACATTGCCAGAGGTACTGGCGCGGGTGGCAACGGAAAATACGGTAGTATTACAGGCCAAAGCCCGCATAGATGGTACCGAGGCATTGCAGAAGCGGGCCTTTGCGGCTTTTATCCCAGATTTAACGGCAGATGCCACGTGGGCCACCACCAACGGGCAGTCCACCGATACCACCACCCGTAATGCCGGCCTTACCTTACAGCAACCATTATTTGAAGGCGGTAAACTTTGGGCTGGCTACGATGCGGCGCAGGCGCGGCGCACAAATGCCCGTGCCGCATTTGAGGATGTGCTGTATAAACAGCAATTTGCGGTGGCGGAAACCTTTATTGAGCTCTTCACAACCAAAGCGGTGCTGGCGCAGCAGCAAAATTTGGTGGAAGTGCTTACGCGTCAACAAAAAGCCGCCGATGTGCGCTTCAAATTGCAGGATGCCACCCGCACCGATGTTGCCCAGGCCAATGCCCGCTTAGCCTCCGCGCGGGCAGAAGTGATGGTGGTGCAGCGCGATTTGGTCAATGCCCGTACCCAACTAGAAGAGCAGGTGGGGGCTTTGGCTTCGCCACCTGTACCCTACACCGATACCTTACCCGCCCCCACAGAAGCGGAAGTGATGGGTAGCTTGGTCACGCATCCGGCGCGGCGGGCGGCTGAGGCGCAACTGGCCACGGCAGAATATGAAGTGAGGATACAACAAGGTGATTTATGGCCTAAACTATCGGCACAGGCTGAATATGATTATAACAGCGGCTTCCGCCTGAATAACGATGGCAGTTCGCGGGTCAGTCTCAACTTATCTCTGCCCCTGTTTACGGGTGGAGATATTCGGGGGCAAATCAATGAGCAGCGCGCCGTTCTGGCGGAGGCTAAAGCCAATTTACAGGCTGTGCAGCGCCAACTTGAGGCACAAGCCCGGGTGGCTTGGCAAAATTACCAAACAGCGCGCACTTCGGCCACGGCATTTCAAGCTGCCGCAGATGCGGCACAACTGGCAGCAGAAGGTATTCGGCAAGAGGCCGACTTTGGTAACCGCAGCACACTGGATGTGCTGAATACAGAACAGGATTTACTGGAGGCGCAGGTTAACCTGACCCGCGCACAGGCCAATGTTATGCTACGTAAACTGGAACTTTATAGCTTGATGGGGCAAGATCTAAGCACACTGCTTGACGCGCCGGCCGAAAACGGCTAGAAACACTCCATAAGTATTCAATCAGGAAGGGAATAACAGACTATGGCACGCGTAACCGTTGAGGATTGTATTAAAATTGTGCCCAACCGGTACGAACTGGTGTTGCTGGCCGCCCAGCGTGCCCGCGATATTGCCGCTGGTGCCAGCCTGACCCTGCCACGGGATAATGACAAAAACGGCGTCGTTGCCCTGCGGGAAATTGCCGAGCAGACCATATCTCTTAATCAGTTGCGCCGCCATATTGCCCAAGGTGTTAACCGCCATGCCGATACCAATGCCGAGGATGAAGTGCTGGCCGCATTGGCAGAGTTAGGGCCAACAGTCGATACAGCCAATCATGCCCCTGCCTATGAAGAAGTGAGCTTTGGCCATGATGATACGGACGCTGATACAGATGATGAGGCCGCTGTTGAATCGGATGAAGCTGAAGCCGGTGTTCTTTCTGATGTAGATGATGATAATCTGACCGACTTACCTTCCGCCGCCGAAATCGCGGCCGATTTGGCCGACCTTGAAACAGAACCAGAGATCGATATCGCCGACGAAAATGAGGACAAAGCCAAAGTTGGCTAACCCTGCGGCGAAATAGCCTTGAACCAGCCTTAATACTTTCCGAATACAGTCCTGACGACGTTTTTACAGCGATTTTTGTATTTAATATATCTGTTTGATTGTTTAGCTTTAAACAACGACACCTGCTTAACTTAGCCCTACTTTACCGGTACAAACCGAGATTCAGCGGTGGGTACTTCACCTACATAGTTGCGGGTCATAAAGTCGGCCAGTGCTGGTAAATCTTGTGGGAACAGCCGCAGGGCAATTTCAATTTTGGCCAGCGCAGATGGCAGCGTCATGTAGAGGGGCACAATACCTTGGCGCACCAGCTCTAACCCAGAGGCATAATCCACTTTATAATCGGTATTTACCGGGCTGGCGATAAAGATAGGCACGCCCCGCTCGCGCGCAATAGGCAGCATGGCATCCCCCACATCTTTATCCACGGTGCCCGCACCATAGGCAAACCAGAGCACCGCATGTACATCTGGGTCGGCCAGCTGTTGCCCAACCTGTCGCGGGTTTAAGCCCAAAGTGGAGCGAATGGTAAGGGTGTGGCCATAGTTACCATGCCAAATGGTTGGCCGAAAAGGTACTTGGCGCGCTGGCCGCAAATAAGACGCCAAAGTGGGGGGATACGCCATCCGTTGAAAAGTTGTGACGTATTTATGAAGCGGGGCATCAAAAGCATTCATGGCTGTATCATCCACCTTGACCGCCGACGACCCCAGCATGGCATATTGGCCCATCACGACCACAACTTCGGCCATAAAGTTGGCATGTAAGGCTTCCAGCGTATAAAAAGCATGCCGGATATTCATAATGGCATCGTTCATGGGTTCTTGAATAGGCTTTTGCGCTGCCGTATAAACCACCGAGAATGGCAGTCCCGGCCCCATAATAAGTGATGTGGCCGAGCTGGTGTACTGCAAGGTATCTGTACCATGCACCACCAAAAAACCCAAAAAAGGCACGGTAACATGCTGCCAGACATAAGCCATCGCAATGGCTAATTCGCGGACATGTTGGTAGGTCATATCGGCACTATCAATCCGGAAGGCATCCAGCGACTTGACGAGAAATCTATCTTTTAAGCGGCCATCCACCCGATCAAAAATGCCAGTAAAATCCAGATCAGGTATCCGAATGCCATCTTCAATTTTCATAGAAATCGTGCCACCCGTACCGATAGCCGCCACCAGCTTACGGTCAGCCAGCTCTGTTTCTGTGGTGGCATTGAGGGCAGCCACCCAAGCCTTGACGGCGTCCGGCGGAATCAGCTCAAGCGCACTGAGATCTGTTGGTTCAAGGAAGCCTTTGGCAATGTCTTGGGAACTCATGTAGAGCCTTTCTTTATAGATTTAATATTGCCGATGCGGGGCAGGAGGTCAAAGCGGTTGCGATTCTAAAAAATCTTGACATAAACACGCAAAAGTTGTATGCTCCAAATAATCGTTATGAATTCATCATAACAAATCGCTGGCGAGGCCTCTCTAGAAAAATAAATATCCCCAAAAATACTATTGAATATTTTTCAATGCTTTATGCGTAAATCCGACCCGTTTTGTACCCTCTCTACCCTCAATTACCCGCGCGACACCCGCTTTGCGCCCTATTTTGCACCCGCACAAAAGCCCGGAAAAGCAGGCTTGGTACCCGCGCCTACCCGCCGTGCGGGTGCGGCGCGTGAAGATCGGCCACATTTTCCTTCTTTCATATTATGTGTAATGCGCTAGAATATCGCTGTGATTAGGCAATACGAACTTATTGAAAAGATCCGGCAGTATAACCCGGATGCGGATATCGCTTTTATCAATCGGGCGTATATTTATTCCATGAAAGCCCATGGTAATCAGCGGCGTGCCAGCGGGGAGCCTTACCTTGTGCATCCCTTACAGGTGGCCGCCATTCTGGCCGATCTGCAATTGGATGATGTCACCATTGTGGTGGGGCTGCTGCATGATACGATTGAAGATACGCTTACTTCCTACGATGAGCTTAAAAGCCTGTTTGGGCAAGAAGTTGCCGACCTCACGGATGGCGTGAGCAAGCTTTCCAGGGTAAATTTTAACGATAAAGCCACCGAGCAAGCCGAGAATTTCCGTAAATTATTATTAGCAATGGCCGATGATATTCGGGTTTTACTCGTCAAATTGGCGGATAGGCTGCACAACATGCGCACCCTGCACCATATTAGTAAGCCGGAAAAAAGGCGGCGCATTGCAGCAGAAACCATGGATATTTTTGCGCCGCTGGCAGATCGTATTGGTCTCTATTCCATTAAGAGTGAGCTGGAAGATTTGTCTTTTGCCGAGTTAGACCCCCAAAATTATGAAAAACTTAATATCCGGATGGAAGAATGGCGCGATCAGGATGATTTAGTCGAACGGGTGATTGAGCACATGCAAAATGAACTTAATCAAGCTGGTATTCAGGCACGCGTTCAGGGGCGAGAGAAAGCTATTTATTCAACATGGCGTAAAATGCAGCGTAAAAATCTGGCATTTGATCAACTGACAGATATTATTGCTTATCGCGTTATCGTTCCAACCAAGCGAGATTGTTATAATGTGCTGGGGCTTATCCACGATGTTTACCGTGCTATCCCCGGCCGATTTAAGGATTACATTTCCGCACCAAAACCCAATGGTTACCAAAGTTTACATACCTCGGTTATTGGGCCATTTGGCAACCGTATGGAAGTGCAAATTCGAACTGAAGATATGCATGCCATTGCCGAAGCCGGTGTGGCGGCCCACTGGGTGTATAAAGAAGGTGGCAGTGATCTGACAGCGGAAATTAAGGAAGGACGCCAGTACGCTTGGTTGCGCCAGCTGGTGGAACACCTGAAAAGCCTCGAAGATCCGGAAGAGTTTTATAATAATGCCAAGCTGGAGTTGTTTTCGGAAAATGTTTTTGTATTTACGCCAAAAGGCGATTTAATTGCCTTGCCACAAGGCGCTACGCCACTTGATTTTGCTTATTATGTTCATACAGATGTGGGGCATCGGTGTCAGGCTGCACGTCTGAACGGGCATATTGTCCCGTTACGCACTGTGCTTTCAAATGGCGATCTGGTTGAGGTTGTCACCAGCAAAAGCCAAAAGCCAAACCCAAGTTGGCGTGAGTTTGTGGTGACGGCGCGTGCCAAAAGCGCCATTAACCGGTATTTAAGAAGCCAACAACGTGCAGATCAGCTCCGTTTGGGGCGGGAAATGCTAGAGAAAACAGCTCGCCGAGAGGGTTATACGATTCCGGCCGAAAAACAGGTCATGGCCATTGCCAGCCAGTTTAAGTTGGAAAATGCTGAAGAAATTTATTTAGCTTTAGCTCAGGGTCGGCTTTTGCCGCGGCAGGTTCTGGCTATATTGTATCCAGCACCAGCGCTCCAGCCGCCTCAACCGCAGCAGATAGAAGATGCTGATGCTGTTGATTATTTGCCTGCCTCAAAGGCAGAAAGCGAGGGAATTGGTGTTGGCGGCTTAGTGGCAGGGCTGGATGTAAAAATGGGGCGCTGTTGTAACCCCATTCCGGGTGAGCCGATTGTGGGGCTGGTCACAACGGGTAGTGGTGTCACCATCCATACCAAAGACTGTAAAAACTTAGAGGCATATAGTCATCAGCCAGATCGTTTTTTAAGTGTGCACTGGACGCAGGAGGCCTTGGAAGATGCCTCCTTGTATAATGCGCGTTTGCGCTTGCAAGTTCAGCACCAACCGGGCACATTATCGGCGGTAACAACAGCCGTGTTTAACGCCGGTGGCAACATGACGGATGTGCGCGTAGAACAGCGCCGCAGCGATTTTTACAGCATACGCTGTGATGTGGAAGTGGGCAACTTGAGCCATATGCAAAGTATTCTGGCCGTACTAAAAAGCCTGCCTGTTGTGCATCAAGTTGAGCGCCTAAAAGGATAATCTGCGAATGATGAAATGTAAAAATAAACAGGCGCGTCTGCGGGGGCGGCATCGTAAACATCGGTTGTCTCCGTGGCAGCGCATCCGGGAATATATCTGGCCTAGTATGGGGTTATTGCCCTTTTTACGTTATCAAAAAGCTTCGATTGAACGACAGAAAGATTCGCCGCACAAATTAGCAGGTGGTGTAGGTATTGGGGTTTTTGTGGGTATTCTCCCCACGTTTGGGCAGCCTTTGTTGGCCATTTTGTTATCTTGGTTGTTTGGCTTCCATTTAATTGCAGCAACGATTTCTACTTTCCTTGGAAATCCATGGACTTTCCCCTTCATTTGGGCTTGGTGTTACCAGCTTGGGCACTTTATTATGGGGACGACAGACTATGCAAAACTGCCTGATTTTAACGAAATTAGATATATTATGAGCAACCCTGAACATCTGTGGAGTGAGTACTTTTTGCCTATTTTGGTTGGCGCTGTTCCGACTGGCATTGTGTGTGGTTTACTTAGTTATGCTATTGTTTACTGGTACTTAATATGGTACCAGCATCGCCGTGGACTGCACCGGCAGGAGAGGGCGCGGGGGTGGCGCCGTCATGTTGAAAAGGCAGAGAGCCCACCGTGCAAATTGAAACGTAAAAAAGATTCGTAATGCAGCTTTTGGGGTTAGGTCTTGATTTATGTAGTGTTTCTCGGGTAGCCG
>CAZDNZ010000022.1:0-2922 GCA_964506925.1 uncultured Pseudomonadales bacterium
GCAACAGGCGTACGGCTTCTGCCAAGCCATTAGGTTGATTTTTGGGCAGATCTGTCTGGCTTAAATCGCCCGTCACAATCATTTTACTCCCCTGCCCCATTCGGGTTAAAAACAGACGCATCTGGCTTGTAGTCGTATTCTGCGCTTCATCCAATACCATGCAACAATGCTCCAACGTGCGCCCCCGCATATAAGCGAGGGGCGCCACTTCCACAACCCCCTGCGATTTCCATTTTTCCAACATATCTTTACCCAGCATATCTTCCAGCGCATCAAAAAACGGTCGCAGGTAGGGATCAATCTTTTCTTCCAACGTACCGGGTAAAAATCCCAATCGCTCACCGGCCTCTACCACGGGGCGCGTCAGCACTAGTTTCTTGAATTGCTTTTCTTTAATACCAGCCACGGCAACAGCGGTTGCTAAATAGGTTTTTCCTGTGCCGGCTGGGCCCAAACCAAAGGTCAGGTCATGCGTCAGTAATGCCTGTAAATAATCTCGTTGCATCACCGATCGAGGCGCCACATTTTTACGCGGCGTCGCCACAACCAGTTCTGCCAGCACATCACGAGGACGCACATCTTCCTTGGATAACAAGCCATGATGCACGCGCAGAGCGGCATCTACCTGTGGCGCATCCAATACACGGCCCTTGGCCACCAGTTCATAAAGATCCTCCAACACCACTTTGGCAGCCTGTACCGCCTCCTCGGATCCGGAAATAACCACTTGCTGGCCACGGGCGGCAATATGTACCTGTAATGCCGCCGAAACCTGCTGTAAATAGGCATCTTGTGGGCCACATAAGGCCATAAAAACCGCATTATCGGAGAAAGATAGGTGCGTTGACGCAATATCAACCAAGGCAAACGCTTTCAAACATTATGCAATTCATTACGACAATCGTAACGCATAAAAATGTTTTTCAACAAGAAAAATAATTTATCCCCCCAGCAGGCTTTTGGGGCCAGCATGCTGAATCTGAACATCCAAGATATGCCCAATCTGGCTGCGTGGATGAGAATGAGACGTCGTAAAATTAACAGAAACATTATGTGGGCTGCGGCCGCGCAGCTGACCCTGCTCGTTCAGCTCTTCTGCCAGCACAGGTAAAGTCTGCCCCACAAAGCGACTATTAAAATCGGCCTGAAGCTGGCTAAGCAAGGCTTGTAAACCGGCCAGTCTCTCTTTTTTGATGGCTTCATCAATCTGATTGGGCATATCTGCCCCCGGCGTGCCAGGGCGTGGGCTATATGCAAAACTATAGCAACTGGCGTAGCCGGTTGTATGGGCAATAGCCAGCGTTGCATTAAAATCTTCTTCCGTTTCCCCCGGAAAACCCACAATAAAATCGCCGCTCATGGCAATATCGGGCCGCGCCTGCTTCACCGCCTCTACAATTTGCAGGTATTGCTCGGCTGTATGGCTACGATTCATCGCGCGTAAGATTTTATTACTACCCGCTTGTACCGGCAGGTGAAAATAGGGCATCAGTTTAGGCTGGGTGGCAAACGCCTCCAGCAAATCCGGCGTGGTGTTCATGGGGTGGCTAGTGGTAAACCGAATGCGCTCAATACCATCGATTTTGCCAATCGCGGCACATAGCTGTGCCAGCGACCACTCTGTGCCCAGCTTATCTTCTCCATGATACGCATTGACATTTTGCCCCAGCAAGACAATCTCGCGTGTTCCTTGGGTTGCTAACTGCTGGCATTCATCCAGAATACCCTGCACCGGCCGCGAGATTTCAGCCCCCCGCGTATAAGGCACCACACAATAGGTACAAAACTTATCGCAGCCTTCTTGAATTGTGACAAAAGCACTGGGGCCATAACTTTTAGATTGTGGCAAAGCATCAAATTTTTCCAGTTCGGGAAAATCGGTATCTGTCGCCCGAATAGGTGCATTTTTATGCCCCAACTGACGTTGGGCGCGCCCTTGTGCCACTTTTTCGACCAAAGCCGGCAACCGGTGGTACGTTTGCGGACCAAACACGACAGAAACCCCCGGTGCACGCTGCATAATTTTGGCACCCATAGCCTGCCCCACACAACCACCCACACCAATAATAGCGTCTGCGGCGGCTACTTTCTGCATACGCCCAATGTCAGAAAACACTTTCTCATCTGCCTTTTCACGAATGTGGCAGGTATTCAACAAAATTAAATCCGCACCTTCTGGCGATGCCTGCATCGTGTAGCCTAACGGCTGCATCAGCTCGGCCATGCGCAGGCCGTCGTAAACATTCATCTGGCAACCGTAAGATTTTACATACATACGTTTACCGCCCAGCTGAGGGGCAATATGCTGTTTTTCAACCGCGTGATGAATCTGTACTGGCATGGTGGGTTTTTACGCTGAAATAGCTGAGTTGTAAAGGGGCTGCGTTTGATGGCTTTGCAGAAAAAAAAAATGGCTGGGGTGGTAGGATTCGAACCTACGCATGACGATACCAAAAACCGTTGCCTTACCGCTTGGCTACACCCCAGCATCTTGCGCCACACAACGAAAGCTGTATAGCACGTTACGCAGCGGAAGTTAGCCGGATTCTGGCAGGTTGTCAACTTTGATATTCAGTAAACCCATCACACAATTTAACCGCTTGATAATTTCTTTACACCAGCGCCAATATTTGGTAAGCAGGCTACACGCACGCGTAGCTCAGCTGGATAGAGCGTCGGTCTACGGAACCGAAGGTCGTGGGTTCGAATCCTTCCGCGTGCGCCATAAAAATTAAACCACCCCGCAGGGGTGTTTTTTTATGTTGCGGTAGCGTGAAGGCATCATGAGAACCCACATCCGGGTTTGACCATGAGATTGGCGAGCCACAGCGAGCCTAGCGATGGCGACTGAGGCAACAGGCCGAAGTAATCCTTCCGCGTGCGCCATAAAAATTAAACCACCCCGCAGGGGTGTTTTTTTAT
>CAZDNZ010000022.1:3022-11749 GCA_964506925.1 uncultured Pseudomonadales bacterium
GAGATTGGCGAGCCACAGCGAGCCTAGCGATGGCGACTGAGGCAACAGGCCGAAGGAATCCTTCCGCGTGCGCCATTCATTATTTATTCCGTAAACAGTTTTTTTAGGGACGTTTGGCAGCTGCGTAGGCTTCGGTAAAACAAGCTTTTATGGCATGCACGCCCGTTTGAGAAAAAATATCGTATCCCCAAGTAGATTTAATCCCGTAAACAAACATGCCTAAAGGGATTGCCGTAACCAAATATAAAAGCGCCAACAAAAACACCCATAAAAATCGTTTTTTCCAACTCATAGGCTGGGAATAAAATCGTTTATTGGCATGCAGTCAACTAAATTGTAGGTCTAAAAACAAATTTATGTGGACAAATGACGCAACTTATGGTAGTAATTTACTAGAGTCGGGCGAGTACCGGCTTTTTTTGTGGCCACAGAGACGCTTCTCTGTGGCTTTTTTTATGTCAACAAAAAGGAAGAAAACCATGACAATACGTCAAGTTATCCAACGCGAAGAGCAAACAAACATCACCACAACCAGCGATGCCTTTATCCTGTCTGATTGGCAGGAAAACATCACGCTAGCCTGCATCCTTACCGATGGCACGCCCACAGTAGGTGCACATGTAGAAGGCACCTTATCCACCCCTGCCGAGGTTCAGGCGGGCACAGCTCATTGGGTCAAAAGTAATATGGGCAACCATACCGCAAGTGGTATGGAATTTTTGAACACCCCCATGACCGCAGTACGCCTGCAAGTAACCGACGGCACGTGGACATTTACCGTACACCAATAAACGGAGAACAATATGAATAACAGATATTGCTTTAACGCACCCTTTATGGGGGCGCATAATTTGCGCGATACGCTTAAAGTTTTTGATTTTACTTTGGGCGAATTACCTTCAGGTATGCAGATTATGCGCGCAAGCGCAGGCACCGGCATCACAGAAAATAGTCTCTTTAACTACCCGCCTAACACACCCCGTTTTGAAAATCATGGTCTCAAAACAAAACTGCTACTTGAACCACAAAGCACCAATCTTTTAACAAACAGCGGAGACATTGGCGGCACGGGTTGGTTTAGCAGCGGCGTGACGGTAACAGATAACTATGGCACGGCACCGGATGGTACACAGACGAGCACACGGCTGGTAGGGACAACCTCAGGTGGCTTTATGGCACAGATTATTGCGGGTGTAGCAGATGGGGATGATGCAACGGGTTCAATTTGGATTAAAGGCACAGGGACACCAAAGCTAAGGTTTGACGAAGCAGGCGGCGACTTTACGCGATATGCGGATGTGGCGGTAACTCCAACAGCAGAATGGCAGCGGTATGATGCCACCATGCTGGATAAGGACGCGGATACCAACTCGGCACGTTTTTTAATCGCTTCGGTGGATACGGCGACAGATATTGAGGTCTGGGGCGCACAGGTAGAGAAGCTCAAGTTTGCGACTTCCTACATTCCCACCACCAGCAGTAGCGTTACTCGTGGGTTTGATAGCTTAAAGGTGACAGACGCCAGCTTTTATAACCAGACAGAAGGCACTTTTGTAATACATTATACCCCTGCCCATACAGACGAGCTGGGCTTATTTAGTACGCCAATAGCAGCCTATAAAGATGGTGACGAGTTTAACGAGCGCATTGTAATTGAGCATACATCAGGGGGGAATATCAGGGCTGGCGTATTTGATGGCGGGGTAACACAATCACAGATTGGTACAACGGCACTGGTAGCTGACACGGAAGTGAAGGTCGCCATTGCCTATAAGCTGAATGACATTGGCTTTGCAGTAAATGGTACAGCGGCAACCACAGATACCACAGCAACACTGCCTACGGTGGATGCGATTGGTATTGGTCGGCAGGAAGCGAATGGCCAGATAGCCGGACACATTGCTAAGGCGGTGTATTATCCCGAACGGCTAAGTAATGCCAAACTAGAGGAGCTGACATCATGATTACCTATCACTATTTAGTATTCCCCAACTATGGCGTTTGGCTGGAAAACATAATCCAAGTCATGCGGCTGTATGGGGATGAATTTGTGCCAAGAAAGGGTTTTGACGTGGATATTATCGGCAAAAAAAGAACGCCGCCTGTCATCAAACCAGAGACGGGCGAAGTGTTAGAAAAGGCTGTTGTCCATGACGAATGGTTGGTAAACGTGGCCTGCAATGACGTTGCGTTACCGGAAGAACTAAAAGGGTTTGAGGTATTCCCTGAAACGCCGGATAGGGTATTTGCGGCATGAGCTTTGAAACCAGCTTAAGGCCAATACTGACCTAAGAGACCTTACCATGTAACCGAATAAAAGGGGGGGCGTACTTCCTCGCGTGCCCCCTCTTGCTATTATCTGTCCATAAAACTGACTCAAACCGCTTAAAAATTTGCAAAATTGAGCATAGACATGTAGAACATGCACATGCTTGTGAGGTTTTACCAATTATTTATCTTTGCCCTGCCATTCAGTGCTGTTGTGGGCATTCCGCTGTTCGGCGAGCTTACTGAACAATTAACAACATACATCCTCATTTTAACTGTTCCCTTTCTGTTCTTCAAATTATTAGAGGGGCGTACAACCTCCCATCTGCCGCCCCTATTGATCCTTTTTACTTTTTGTCTTCTTATACCTATTTTATTGAGTTTCTTGTTCAACATCACCGAAATTTCTGACACTTCATTTAAGGGGCGCTCTGCCATTAATAAGTTTATCTCATCTATTCTTGTTATTGGCTTTGGGCTCTATACATCATATCTTACCCATTACGTTTTTCTGCAAACAAATGGTAATATCAAGCGACTACTATTTAAGCCCCTCTTGGCTTCTTTTGTTGTTTGTATGCTGTTTTCTGTGCCCGAAATTCTCTCTTGGTTTCATAATGGTATGCGCACAGTTTACCTGAGCATCTCTAGCATCGTACATAGTAATCAAACATTTATCGAAACACCTTTTCGCCTCCGTAGTGTTGGCTCTGAACCTTCTTTTATTGGCATCTACTTTACCTTTTTACTGCCATGGCTATTTGTTGCTCGTTCGTATTTCAGGCAACGCACACTTATAGCTGTATTTATGCTCATCGCCATTATCATGATTCTCCTCACGAACTCCCGTACTGCTTACATAGCGCTTGTTCTCATCATGAGCGCTTGGATTTATGTCGGACACTTTTTCAATACGGCAACCCCGCAACGCGCAGATGCTTTTTTCTATCAGGCTGCTGTCATTTTTCCAATATTTGCCCTCATCATATTTTGTATCCTTCAATATAATACGGCACTCATCGAAGCCGTTAATACCACAGATAATATCTCTAACCTGACGCGCTTTGCCACTTTTATAGCTGCTTTTGAAACATTTAAAGTTAATCTTCTCTTTGGCACAGGCTTTGGCTTGACGAGTTTCTTTATGTGGCCACAAATGCCGGATTGGGGCTTTTGGAGCTATGAAATTATGAACTATGTAGAAGATATGGAACGTACAAGTGCGCCGCCTATTTACTCGATGTTTGTGCGTATTGCTGGCGATATAGGCTTGCTTGGCCTGCTTGGCTGGTATGGTTTCTGGAGTTATGCGCTGATGATGACAACCCAAGCTGCCAAAAAAGATATGGTCCTCTCCGGCTACAAGCCTGTAGTTGGGGTGGGGTTAATTGTGAGTATTCTCAGCTTTATTGCCCTCGACCTCTCTACAGGTAGCTTTCGCCTGATGAATTACTGGATAACACTTGGTATTATTACTTACTATCTGCATTACGTAAACGCACATCCAATGAAAGCCTCAACCCATGTCTGAGCTTGCAGTTATTATTCCATACTTTAATGCTGAAAAAACCCTCCCCAAAGTTTTGGATGGCCTGGCAAAAGCAACATATAAGCCTGATATCTTCCTCGCAGACGATGCCTCAAACAAATCTCCGGCAGATATCATCCAAAACTATCAAAAAATGCTCAATATTACCCTCATTAGCCGTAGCCACAACGGCGGCCAAGCAGCCGCAATCAACAGCTGCCTTAAACAAATCCTAAACCTCGACTATCCTTTTATTGCCATCAACGATGCCGATGATGTGAGCCACCCAGAACGCTTTGCCAAACAAATAGCGTTCATGCAAACGCATAATTTGGATTTATGTGGTACCTATGCAGCCATCATCCACCCCGATACACAAGCCAAGCGATATACTCTGATTCACCCCGATAAACATGAAAATATACTTAAGGGGATGTTTTACAATAGTTGTTTTGTCCACCCCTCCGTGATGTTTAAACGTCATGTTTTTGAAAAAACAGGCCTTTATAATGAACAATACCGTTCAGCGGCAGATTATGAACTCTTTACCCGTATCTGTCGGCAGGGCTCGCTAAAGGTTGGTAATTTACCAGAAGAATTGGTGGATTATTACATTGGCACCCAAAATACCTCTGTCAAAAAACGCCAGCAACAAACACTAAACCGCTTAAAAACCCAACTGCGCTTTTTTAGACCCCTGAACGTACATGCCTATTTGGGCGTTGGCCGCACCTTAATGGCATTACTTTTGCCAGCATCTTTGCTATTCTACCTAAAAAGTAAGTTTAAACGTTCATCGTTTTTTTCATAAAATATCCGCGGTACATCAGGCCTATCAGCTGGGCACAGATCAAAGCGCCAACCCCAGCATACATGCCAAACAAGAGCAGCCCCGCCCCCAAAAAAGCCATAGAACAAAAAACTAAAAAGATATTGCCAAGAATAACAACCTGGTCTTGCTGGCAAGCAAAAAGGGCCTGATTTACCCCACTTGAAACCAGACGAATCACAACAGCCAGCAAAAATAGCATCAGCAAAGGCATATACGTCACAACCAGTGGGCGGTCTATGAAGGGAATAACAATATAACCACAAATACCGACCAATAAACTCATTACCAGGGCACTTCCCCCCACACGCCATAAATATTCCTTAAATAAATTGGGGAACGTTTGCCAGTGTTTTTCAAAGGCCTGTATCAACCGTGGCCGATAAATATTCCCTACACCAGACCAAACCAAGGTATGCACTGCATTGGCAAACTGCCAGAACAATACGTAAACACCTGTTAAATCCAGCCCCAGAATAGAGCTCACAATAAACCGGTCAGCCGTTGAAGATCCCACTTCCGCTACATCACTTATGTAAAAATATTTACATTTACGCCAATATACCCGATACCATGCCCGCGAGATACCTGCGCGGCAGGCTTTTAGCCAAGGCAGGCTTAACCACACCCCGCATGTTGTACCAATGGCGAGCAAACCGCCCCCTACCCAAAATAGTAAAAGAATCTCAATGGATCTTAAATCTGGCAACAAGTAAGCAGAAATCATAAAAGCCCCCATCCATGCCGCAGCTTGGGTAAATAACAGGATGTTTGCGCGTAAAGGCCGGCTTAAAGCAATCAGTAATTGAAACCAATCACCTACAATATGCTCCACCACAATGAGTATAAAAACTAGGAACGGAAAATACCAAAGCCCACTCCAGCCCATATACCCTATTAAGATAGGGAGTGACAGCAGATAAAGCCCCCCCATCGCAAAGCCATAATGAACCAAATTCCGCGTAAGCGCCTGTGGGGACTGCGTCACGGCTTCCCGAAAGATAATCTTATTAAAACCCGCCCGATACAACGTAGGCACCAACGCCACAATAGCAAAAATAACCCCATAAAAACCCAGCGCTTCAAGGCCGATAAAGCGGGCAATAAATACTGTCAAAGCAAATTTAGCCACCATCGCCGCCACACGAAAACCCATAATGGTTAAAGCATAGCTCAGTTCTCTAGCCATGCACGATACTTTTATAAAGTGCCAACGTTTGAGACGTCATTTGAACAACTGAAAAATTTTCTGCCATTCTCTTGTGCGCAGCAATACCAAGCTTTTGCCACTTTGCGCGTGGCGTCAACCGAATAATATCAGCTATCGCCGCCGCATCATCCGTTTCAACCAAAAAGCCAGTTTCACCGTGTATAATTAACTCAGGAAAAGCACAAATGTTTGAAGCAATTACGGGTAGCCCTTGGCTCATGGCCTCAGCCGCAACTAAGCCAAATGCCTCCCACCGGGAGGGCATAACCAACACATCTGCCTGCCGCATTAAGGGCTGTATTTCCTCCGACCGCAACCAACCAGTATAAGTAATATTTGGCCGTTGCGGCGGTTGTTCCTGCGCTAAAACGGGCGCACCCACCGCAGTAAGGTAACAAGGGAAGTCTTCTAGTTGTTGCATAGCCTCCAGCACAATATCAAATGCTTTCGGCCAGTCAAAGCGCCCCACAAACAACAGCTGCAAGGGGGCTTCAGCTTGACGCTGAATCGCCGGTATCTTTGGCGGTACTGCCACCCCGTTCAAAATGATATGCATCTTGGCGGCAGGCAAACCAACACGACGGGCAGTATCATATTCATGCTGACTCACACATATCACCGCATCCGTCATCGGGTATAACAACCGCTCAATACCAGCATAAAGTCTCTGTTGCCATGCTGGAACCCGCATTTTAAAGGCCCATCCATGTGAACAATAAACCACTTGTGGCCGCCAGAACGGGCGCAACAAAAGCAGCAACGGCCGGCCAATCAAGCCCGCAAAAGTACTATGAAAATGCACGACATCCGGCTTTTCCTTACGAACATAGGTAAAAAGCGCGCGCCCTAATCTCAGCAACGAGCTCAAATTACGCCCACTTCGCAGAAAAACAACGGGCGCTTGACAGCAAACGGATGATATTTCCTGCTGTTGCTCGGCCGGCACAAGCGCCTGAGCCCGCGATACATCGGGGTGTTCTGCCTGTGCCACCAACAACTGGCGTAAGCTAGTAGCCACGCCACCTGTTATTGTTTCGGCCACATGAAGTATATGCATTTTAAGCGCACCTTTTCTGTACAGGCCTAACCTTGAAAGCACTTTTTGGGACGAGGTTAAACACGCATGATAATTTAAGACCCTCTATACCAAAATAAAAGATAATTGTCTCAGCATTTTGCGCCAAAAACCAAAAAACATTTGGGTAAGTGACCAGAGTATTATAAAACTGGCAGCATCATGTTATTTTTAACAACCAGCTACTTGCGTTATTTTTGGCTCATCCTTGTTATGGCCGCGCCGGTGGCGCTTGGCGGTAACCGCATTTGGGCTTGGAGTCCTTTGCTGATTGTAACATCTATGCTGTGTCTGTTCTTTATCATGCAGCATCCACGTCATCATCCAAAAACGGTGGCGTTTCCCCTCTGGCCAGCTCTGATTTTTGCCGCAGTAATCGGCTGGGTTATCCTCCAAGCCACGCTACCCATCAGCACGCCTTTTCTGGAAACAGCCAACAGCGCGTTAGCAGCGCCTATCCACGGACGCATCAGCTGGGCTCCGCTGGAGATATGGCCGAGTCTGGCGCGCTATATCCTTTATGGCCTCACCTTCTGGCTGGCATGGCAGTGGGGACACCGGCGCCGGCATCATTACACCCTCATGCAGGCTATTGCCGTAGCAGGTACCGCCTACACCAGCATCGCCATCCTTGGCATTGCATACCCGTGGCCAAACATCGAAGCCAGCTCAGCCGACCTCTCTGGCCCTTTTGTGAATAGTAATAATTTTGCCCCTTATCTGGGTTTGGTGATTATCTGTTGCCTCAGTTTACTTATTCAGCAGCTTAAAAACCTGCAACATGCTGGTAAAAATAGACTTATTCAATTATTAAATCCCGGTTTTGTTCTGATAATCGTTATGTTGCTCCTGAACAGTATGGCTTTGTTTTTAACATTCTCGCGGCTGGGTATTGCCACAGTTGTTATAAGCGTTTTGCTGTTTATTTTACTCTTCAACAATCGGCATAAAAGCCTGTTGTTTTTCATATCGGGATCCCTTTTTCTGGTAGCGACAACCATCGGCACAAACGCGCTGAATCATTTTAGCAGCCTCTTCACCCATTGGGATTTACGACAACTGATCCACGAGGCGACTTGGCAAGGCATTTTAACACACCCTTTAACAGGTACTGGCCTTGGCAGCTTTAAGGATGTTTATTATAGCCTACGGCCAGATATCATAACCGAAGCCCCTCTATGGTGGGCATATAAAGGTGTGCACCATGCCCACAGTACCTATTTGGAGAATATGCTGGAGCTTGGCATACCCGCCTTTGCCCTGTTAAGCCTGATTTTTATCTGGATAGGCTGGGTTTTTATCCAAAACCGCCACACCAGTACAGGCAAACGTGGCTTGATTTTTTGGCTGTTGCCCCTTGTGCATACCTCCATGGATATGACCCTGGAAATACCGGGCTTTGTAATCGTCTGGCTCAGTTTGTTGGCTACGCATCTGGCGTATTGTCTGCAGCAGCAAAAGCCGCAACATATACCTAATCTGTTGATACTTCCTATGGCTGTTATTGGTTTATGTGCTGGTTTATATTATGCCGCTAACCCCCAGCCAAATATGATACATAATCCAAACGAAAAAATCAGATACGAACCTCATAACCCCTACCTGTGGACAATACTGGCTACCCAAGCGGGACAGCAGCAAAACTGGCAGGCATTTAGCGCGCGGCTGATGCTGGCCATCCAAACGGGGCCGGGCGTACCACGGTTGGCCGTCCAACGGCTGCACATGGGCTTGCAGGGCTGGCTACTCCTCACCGAGGCGCGCAAACAACTGGTTGCGCGGCAAGCCGCCATCGCGTTGCATTATGCGGAAAAAGA
>CAZDNZ010000023.1:0-11719 GCA_964506925.1 uncultured Pseudomonadales bacterium
GGCTTAGCTAGCTTGCTGCGCAAGCAGAGATTTTTTCAGAAAATCTGTTAAGCCGTGCATAAACAAAGTGTTGTGCTTCTATTTTATAATCATGGTGGCGCTTTTTTCAGTAAATATATTATGTACCCACTCAAGCCGCATTCAGGCGTAAATTCTCATAAAATTGCACCAGCGTGGGGGATGTGCGCACGTCGCTGGGCGCAATGGGCTGACGCAGGTATAAATCCTGCAGGCGGCGCACGCGGGATAATGCCACATACAGCTGGCCTTCTGTGAAAATACCGCCATCTGATAAATCCAGATAACAGGCATCCAGCGTTTGGCCTTGCGCCTTGTGTATGGTCATCGCCCAGGCCAGCGTTAGGGGAAACTGGGTGAATGTGCCGGTAACGGTGGCGGTGGGGGCGTCTGTTTTGGCATCAAGCTCATATTTTGTCCATTCCCATTTCATCGGCTCAACCACCACCAATTTGCCGTTATTGAGTTGCACATCAATACGTTTATCGCTACAGGCTTGCACCACACCAGTGGTGCCATTGACCCACCGGCCGAGGGGATCGTTACGGGTGAACATAACCCGTGCGCGGGGTTTCAGGACTAAATCAGTAGGCGTCAGGAGGGCATTTTCATCAATATGCCCGGTGGTGGTGGCGCTATAGGTTGTAGCAGGCGCTGGCAGGGCGGCCAGCTCGGCTTCGTTCATATTGTGCACCGTTTGATTACGGGCAGCCAGTTTGATAGCGGCCGGCGGCGGTGTCTCGGTTATGCGCTCATTCAAAGCCGCCAGCACATCCGGGCGCCGATTACCTTGCCGGACACTATTCAGCAGCTCAATAAAGTTGCCATCCTGTTGGCGGAAAATATCGGGGAATTCAAGCACACGAAAGTTATGCCAAGCGGGGCTGCCAAAGAAAAACGGCGTGGGGTATATATCGGCAAAAATATCTTTTTCGGCATGCCGTACTACAGGCGGCAACTGAAATAAATCGCCGAGCGCCACCACCTGCACCCCACCGAATGGCATACCCGGCACAGGGCCATATTTTTGCAGGAAGGCATCAATGGTGGTCAGGACATCGGCCCGCACCATAGAAATTTCGTCAATCACCAAAAGCTCCAGATTTTGATAGAGCTTTGGCACGCGCGGCTTGCGCCAATCGGCCGTTGTGCCCTGCATTAACTGGGGTTTTAGGCCAAAAAAACTATGAATGGTTTGGCCACCTGCTTGCAATGCGGCCATGCCTGTGGGGGCGACAATGGCCATTTTTTTCTGTTCGGGCAGATTTTGCTTAAGCCATTTTAGAAAAGTACTTTTACCCGTACCGGCACTCCCCAAAATCAGCAGATTATGCCCCTGCTCTATGATTTTAAAGGCGGTTTGCCACGCCGGAGTCACCGTTATACGCACGGATTATTTCACCATCTTTTCAATTTTTTCGGCTACTTGTCCGCATACATTGGCCACCATGGTGCGTTCTGTTTCCCGTTCGGCACGGCAGGTCATCAGATCATCCGCCATTTGCAACACAACCAGCGCCCATAACCGATCCCGCTCAATATCTGGCAGCTGGGTGCGCATGGTGGCTATCAGGTTTTCGGCCTGTTCGGCCACGCGCTGCAACCGTGGTGCTTGCGCTGCAGGTACTTGCAGACGGTAACTGCGGCCACCAAGGGTCAGGTTGACTTCCTGCTGGGTATGTTCTGTCACGTTTTGAGTCCTTGTTGCTGCAGGGTATGAATAAGCTGATCAATTTTTTCCTTGGCTGCTGTGTGCCTGTCGCTGAGGGTATCGTTTAATTTGCGTAACCGATCCAACTCGGCCATCATTTCACCGTCCAAGGTGGGCTGAATGGTATGCTGCATATATTGCTCGAGGCGAGACACGGCCGCCGTCAAGCGTTGCAGGTTTAGGGGGTCATCTTGCATATTCATAATGTTAATCTATTCTCATTTAACTTAACAAGGGCACATGGTTAAGTTGTCACATTGCAAGGCGCACTTTAGCAAAGCTAAATAATTATAACAAATGAAAGCAATATAAGAAAGTAGATTGCACACACCGGCAAGCGTGCCATAATATGCCTATGAAAGCAGCACACATCTATTATCCCCTTACCGAGGCCTGCCCTGAAAATGCCACTGTTTTGGTGCAGTGTGCGCTGGAAGCCGCTACAGATCCACAGGGGCTTTTGCCCTTACAGCTTGCCGCTTATAAACCCACTATCGATAAACTGCGCCAACACCAGAACAAAGTGCTTATTCTGGTGGCGGCGCCGCTGCAGCAATCGGTGCGTTTTCTGCAAGCGCCCTTGGCCACAACGTGGCAAACTGATGTGACATTCTGCCCAGATTGTAAGGGACGTGCAGCCCAACAAGCCATAAAAGCCCTGCCGCCGGGGGATGTATTGCTGTTAGAAAATACCTGCTTATATGCCGAAGAAGCCCAAGGCGATGCCACATTTGCACAACAGCTTGCCACCTTGGCAGATGCCTACGTGCACGAGGCTTTAGGCCAATGGCACATCCCTACCGCCAGCCTGACGCAATTGCCAGCCCTGCTGCCTGCTTACTTGGGCATAGCCCATGGCACAGATATGGCTCGGTTAGCACAGCTAAAAAGTAAGACGGCACGCCCCTTAACCATCGCTTTGGGCGGGCAGGATCTTGGCCTGCTGATGCCCGCCTTAAAGCATAGCATTACCTTGGCAGACCAAATTTTGCTGGCTGGTAGCCTAACGGCCGTGGCGCTGATGGCCAAAGATATGGCCACACCAGAGACGGATGCCCTACCCTACGATATTGAAAATCTGCGCGATATGTGGGTGGAAGCGGGTATTCGTGGATGCCGGATACTGTTAGCGCAGGATGTTGTTTATCAGACTGCCCAAGGGCCAGATACCTGTACTGCAGAAACCTTGCCCCATAAAGCGGCCATTCTGGATATTGGGCCACGCACCATAGAAGCATGGAGCCAGAACTTTCAGCGGGGGGGCACGGTATTCTGGCATGGTCACTTAGGGGCATCGACGCTGCCGGAGGCGGCCGAAGGCACGAATAATCTAGCCAATGCCCTGCTGCACAGCGCCGCCACCGTATATGTGAGTGGGCTGGATACCCTGCATACCCTGCATGAAAGCCGTCTATTGCCCCATATGGCTCAATTTAGCCCCGTGGGGGATGGCATACTGCAAAGATTGTTAGATGTTTAGCCAGATACAAAAAAACCCCGCAATGCGGGGCTTTTTGACTATTCCTTAAACAGCTGAAATTACTCAGTAGTACGGTCAGTTGGTGTTTGGGTCTGGAAAGATTCACTGCCTTCGTTCATGGTATCTGTACCTGTAGGGCCGCCGGCTGGGGCAATCTCTTCATAGGTATTTTCCATTTCTTCACTGACACCTTCAACCATTTCGGCTGTAGCGTCCGATGCATCTTCAGCTGTACTTTGTGCTGAATCCAAAGCATCTTGGCTAACGCCTTCCAATGTACCGTAAACGCCTTCGGTGGTTTGTTGGGCATCCTGCGCTGCTTGCTCCAGCGTTTCAGAGATGCTGCCGTCTTCGGTGGCGGTCATTTGGGTGTCGGTTGTGGATTGTTGGTACGTAAAGTAACCAGCCACCGCAATTACGGCTAGGCCAGTCAGAATAAGTGTTTTGTTCATGGGTTATCCCTCCATTGATTCATTTAAGCTAAACTAAGAGTTTGACATTTTACAATGTTATTCCCTATCGCTCTTCTTCATTCATACGCTCAACCGAGGAATTTTGCAATGCCCCTTGCGTATGTTGGAATAATTTTTTTATCTCGGCTTCCAATTTAGGGAGCTCTGTCGCCAGTTCTGTGCGGGTTTGCGAGATATTTTCGGCAATGGCTGCCAACGTGGGGCTGGACGATTCCATCACCCGTAACATAGCGCGCACGCCTTCCCGCGCAATTTGTAACCCTTGCTCTACATTCTGTTGTACTTCGGGTAATTTTGCTTGGATATCAGCCTCCAGCTGCTGGCCAAAATCTGCCATTTGTTGACGCTCTGGCTGTGCAGCATTGTGTAAGCGCTGGACGTTTTGCTGATTTTCCAACTGATGCACTTGGTCCGAGAGGGTTTGCAACTGCGCGTTCTGCTCCTTTAACATTGTTAGTGCCATAGCCAACAATACAAAAGCAGCCACTGCCGCCACAAGAGCCAAGCTGGTAAGCATTTTCCACATCACGATACTAGCATAGTCCTTGATGCTACTTGTGTAAACTGCTCCGCAGCATATTGTTGTGCCAGTTTAACATAATCCAAGGCTGATTGGGTGATATGCTCGTGTTCTTCTGGCGTAAGTAAACGCATAAAGCGGGCGGGGCGGCCGCCCCACAGCTCGCCAGTAGGTATATTTTTACCTGGGGTTAGCAGGCTGCCAGCAGCTAACATAGCGCCAGATGCCATCACAGCGCCATCGAGCACAGTGCTTCCCATACCCACCAAGCAGTTATTGCCAATGGTGCAGCCATGCAAAATTGCTCCATGGCCCACCGTCACGTTGGCGCCAATATGCAAGCCAAATTGATTGGATACCACATGCCCGATAACGCCATCCTGAATATTTGTGTTCGCGCCAACGGTAATTTCTTCCACATCGCCACGCAGCACAGCGTTGTACCAAATATTCACTTGCCGCGCTAATGTCACGCGCCCTACCACAACAGCACCCGGCGCAATATGCACATTGGGGGCAATGGTGGGGCGATAGGGTGTATTCATTTTTTAGATAGAAAATCCATTTTTTTCAGGGTAATCGTTTGTTTAAGGCTGCTGTTGGCCTGTTTTTCCTGATAGGCCTGCCGTTGTTGGCATTTGGCTTCCAGCTTTGCGCCATCGGCAATATGAATAGCCCCATACAGGACGTTGCCTTTAATAATGGCGTGAGGACGACATTCCAACTTATCCTGCACATCCATCGGGCCGGTTACAGTACCATCAATTAAAGCGGTATTGACCGTAACCGCCCCATTGATACACGCACCCTTACTGAGGGTTAACTGCCCGCGGCAGCCATCAAATGTGGAAACGCGGCCATCTATGCGCCCATCCACCCGCAATGTGCCCGAAAAATAGACATCGCCCTTAATTTGCAAGTTACCGGCAATCATACCGTGTGTTTCCACCGCACGGGGATCCATTACATCTAACGAGACACTGCCATCCGCTTGTTTTTCTTTTTTCGCAAAGAGAAAATCTAATACCATACCCCTGTTATACAGAATATACCGGCTGCATAAAAGCCCTGTGCAAAAAGAATTGGTGTTGGGTGTGCCTTATGTGTGTACAGATATTCTTATTTAACTTAACCATCCAGCCAGCCAAACAGCTTTACATTTGCTGCGGCGCATCCACCGCCAGTAAGCTCAGCACATCTGCCAGTACCAGCTGCACAGCGCGCACCACTTGCAATCGTGTTTGCGTTTGCTGCGGGTTGGCGGGATCTAGAATTTTTTCATCATTATACCAACCGTGGAATGCTGCTGCCAGATCCATAGCATAAAAGGCAAGCCGATGGACTTCCAGCGTGCGGCCAACCCCCTGCAACGTTTGCGGATACATCATAAGTTGCTGCAACAGCGCCTGTATGCGTGTTGATGTAAACACATTGGCATCGTCGGCGGTGGCAGCTGGCAAATTAAGTTCATCCTGTTGCCGGAACAGGCTGCAGGTTCGGGCATACGCGTACTGTACATAAAAAACCGGATTATCCATGCTTTTTTCAGTCGCTTTCGCCAGATCAAAGGTAAGTTCGGTATCGGCCTTACGGGTTAACATATGAAAACGATAGGCATCCGTCCCCACCTCGGCCAGCACATCCCCCAAGGCTACAATATTCCCTGCCCGCTTGGATAGCTTAACCGGCTGTCCATGCCGCAATGCCTTTACCAGCGCATAGTAATAAGGCTGAATGGTATCCTGACGACCTGTCAGTGCCTCAGCCGCATATTTTAAGGGCTCAAAGTTGCTCCGCTGGCGAATATCCACCACCACAATCTGTTTTTGGTAGCCACGATGCAGCTTGTGGCGCAGATAGGCCATATCCTGCCCAAAATAAGTGGGGTTATGATGTTTATCCAGAATGGCTTTATCCGCATCGGCACCTAAATTGGTGGCTTTAAATAGCATCAGGGGTTGCGGGGTATAGGTATCTTCTTGCCCCTTGGGGGGCGGCAGCGTACCTGTTGCGGCGAGGCCTTTCTTTTGGAGTTCCGCAATCACTTGTGCTACCGGGTTATCCGCCTGATGCATGGCGTATTCACTGTGGAAATAGTCAAATTGCACATTTAGGGTTTGCATATCGGTTTTAATCATATGCATACAGGCATCCACACAAAAAGCCCGCAAACCGTCTATCAGCTGTTGTTCGTCGGTGACATCCTGCCATTTTGTACCTTCTGCGGTATAGAGGGCTTGCGCTATATCCTTGATATAATCGCCAACATAACCATCTGCCGGCAGGTCAGCCCGCTGGCCCAAATGCTGCAAATAACGGGCATGCACAGAAAGAACCAGCGTACGAATCTGGTTGCCGGCATCGTTTACCAGATACTCACGAAAAACGTGATAATTTAAGCGCTCCAGCACGCGCGCCAGCGTATCGCCCAGCACAGCGTTACGACCATGCCCCACATGAATAGGCCCGGTCGGGTTGATGGACATAAACTCTACATTCACTTTTTCTTGCTGCATATCAACGGGATGCGTGAATTTTTCCGTATCCGCAACAATATGATTAACCTCGGCCAGCCAAGCATGGGGATTTAAGATGATGTTCAAAAAGCCGGGGCCGGCAATGGTCACTTGGGCAACAGCTGGGTGCTTTTCAATGAGGGGCTGAATTTTTTGCGCCAGTTCAAACGGTTTTAGACCTAGTGTTTTGGCGCTAATCATAGCCATATTTGTGGCTAAATCGCCATGGGTACTGTCTTTGGGGCGCTCCAACGCAAATGGGGCGGGCTGATTATCTGCATTTTGTGCAGAATCGGTATAAAGATCTGCATAAATAGCGGTAAGATGATGATAGAGACTGGCATACAAAAACATAAAAGAAGAATGTAGGGATAACGCCAAAAAGGTCAAGCTATAGTCGTTATACTTTATGAAATATTGACAAAAGAGGCAAAAATAACCAAACTATGCGCTAGGATATTTAAATTTTTTGAGAAAATGTAAGGAAATTGATGGTGGCGAAAATACTTTTTGATACGCCTATGGCAGATAAAACGCCTGCCCCAGAAGGCCCGGCATTTATATTGAGTGACGCGGCCGCAGCACGCATTAAAGATATTTTGAAAACCAAGGCAGATAACGTATTTTTGCGCATTACCGTAAAAGGTGGTGGCTGTAATGGCTATACCTACGCATTTACCTTGGAAGAAGAAGAAAAAGAAACAGATGTGGAGATAACCCACCCAGAGTATGCAACGGCGCGTGTGAGATTGGATCCATCGAGTATTGGATTACTGTACGGGAGTACACTCGATTATATAGAAAGTTTAGAAGCCAGCCAGTTTGTGGTGAAAAACCCCAATGCCAAAAGCCAGTGTGGCTGCGGTACCAGCTTTGGTGTCTAATTGGGTGTTTAATTAGGTTTTTAGGAAGACGCTTGTCCCTGAGACACTTGCTCAAATACTTGCCCCAGCTTGGCAAGGTTTTCGTTAATTTCGGATAATTTATCCTTGTTTTGCGTAATCACCTCTGGCGGTGCGCGATCCACAAAGTTTGGATTATCCAGTAACGCCTCAATTTTAGCCTGTTCCGACTTATACTTACTGATTTCGCGTTCAATGCGCTCTTTCTCGGCGGCAAAATCAACAACGTTCGCCAGCGGTATCTGGATTTTCATCCCACGAACCACGGTTACCGCGTCTGTGGCTTGGGGTGGCTGTGTGGCTGGCACAATATTTTCCACTTTGGCCAATGCCGCAATGAGGGATTGATAATCTTCAAAACACTGCCAGTCGGTGGCTCCTGCTTCTGCTATATGTAAATCTATAGCCGCTTTGTGAGGGACATTCACCTCTGCGCGTAATTGGCGCACCGCCGATACAACATCAATCAACCAGTTTACTTTATCCTGCGCGGCATTGTAGGCCTCCCAGTTATGGTAAGCTGGCCATGAAGCCTGCATGATGTAGCCTGCGCCGCCCAAGTGTTGCCACAGCTCCTCTGTAACAAAGGGTATCACCGGGTGCAGCGCTTTTAGCAGCTGCGCAAAGCCCCACCCCATAACCTGACGGGTTTCCGCGGCATCGGCTTCATTCAATAAGGGCTTGGTTAGCTCTAGGTACCAATCACACCATGTTCCCCAAGTAAAATGATATAAGTCGTAAGTTGCTTGATGAAATTCATATTTATCAAGCGATTCATCGATTTTCTTAAACAAATTTCTTAACTCTGTGAGCAGCCACTGATTCACTTCAAGCTGAGGGGTTGGCGCTTCATCGTCATGGAGGTGAATCTCGTTCATTTCCATGTATCTGGCGGCATTCCATAATTTAGTGCAGAAATTACGGCTTTGTTCAATTTTTTGCTCGGAAAAACGCATGTTCAAGGGGCTGGCAATGGTGGCCATGGTCATCCGTAGGGCATCGGTGCCGTACCTGTTGATCATGTCGGTCGGATCAACCACATTGCCTTTGGATTTAGACATTTTCTGGCCATGCTCATCCAAAATCATACCGTGGGTATAGATTTTTTTGAATGGCACCGTATTGCAGAATTCCAAGGACATCATGAGCATACGCATATCCCAAAAAGGTACAATATCCCAGCCATTCATCACCACTTCACCGGGGAAAAACTTTTGTAAACGCTTAGTATTTTCAGGCCACCCCTGCGTTACAAAGGGCCACAGGGCAGAGCTGAACCACGTATCCAGAATATCTTCATCCTGCACCCAGCCCGGCTCGGCTTGTGGCGTATGGCCAACATAAATATCATCCCCCTTAAACCAAGCAGGTATGCGGTGCCCCCACCAGAGCTGGCGGGAAATACACCAGTCTTCAATATTTTCCAGCCAATTCCGCAGAACACGTTGGTCGCGATCATGAATAAATTCAACATCACCTTTATCCATCGCCGCTAGAATTTTTTCAGCCAGTGGCTGGCCTTTTACATACCACTGTTGGGTTAAATATGGTTCCAGAATGGTATCATCTCGTTCGGCAATTGGCACTTGGTGCGTATGAGGCACTGCTTTAATAAAATAGCCTATATCTTTGAAGTCCTGAATGATTTTTTCCCGCGCTTCAAACCGATCAAGCCCCTGATAGTCGGGCGGGCAGTTTTCATTCATCTTTGCTTCGGGCGTCATAAGGTTAATCAGAGGCACATTTGCCGTATCCTTATGGCGCTTATAAACTTCAAAGTCGTTAAAGTCGTGGGCAGCGGTAATTTTAACCATACCCGACCCAAATGTGGGATCAACATAATCGTCAGCTATAATAGGAATTTCACGATTTACAATAGGTACCGTTACCATCCGGCCCACCAAATCAGCCGCACGCGGATCCTGAGGGTTAATCGCAATAGCGCCATCTGCCAGAATTGTTTCGGGACGGGTTGTGGCGATGTGCATCCCTTTTTCCCCTTGGTATTCTTCACCATCGGCGAATGGATACATAAAATGCCACAAATGGCTGTCGATTTCCTTATGCTTCACTTCCATGTCAGAAACGGCGGTCTGCATATTTGGATCCCAGTTAACGAGCCGCTGCCCCCGATAAATCAAGCCTCGTTCGTATAGTTCAACAAAAACTTTTTTGATAGCCGCATCATAGTGTTCATCCAAGGTAAAGCGCTCGTTCTTCCAGTCGCAGGAAATACCAAGTTTACGCAGTTGGCCTGTAATGGTGCCACGAGACTGGTTTTTCCATGCCAAGGCGCGTTCAAGGAAAGCTTCGCGTCCCAAGTCAAACCGGGTTTTGCCTTCCTCGCGCAGGGCACGCTCGAGGACAACGTGCACAGCAATAGACGCATGGTCGGTACCCGGCTGATACAAGGCCGCCTTGCCCTGCATACGCGCGCGGCGAATTAGAATATCAGGCAGGGTATTATCTAATGCGTGTCCTAGATGTAACGTACCTGTAACATTAGGTGGTGGCATCATGATGGCCATGGCTTCTTGCGCCTGCATGTTGGGATCAAAGCAGTTATTTTGCTCCCACGATTGAATGAATTTGTCTTCGACTTCAGTAAAATTATAGTGTTTTTGCAGCATGAGACGCATGCTATCCAATTTGCTAGCGGTTTGCAAGCTTGGAAAGCTCTTCGCGCACCAAGCGCTCTACTAAATCTGGCAGATTCTCTTCCACCCAGTCGCGCACTAAAGGCCGCAGGGCTTCTGCCAATACCTCGGCAGGGAAAGCCACCTGTAAACCTGTAGCAGAGGGTATAGCATGTAATTGCAGGCGCTCTTGGGGTTTTTCAGGTGCTGCGGCAGGTTTTGTCTCTGTTTCAGAAGATTCGTTGGCTTCTTCCGTTACCTCTTCAGCTGCCTTTTCGGCTGCCTTTTCGGTTACCTCTTCAGTTGCATCTTCTTGCTCGGTGGGCACTACGGGCTCTTCGGTTAACAGCTGATTATCCGGCTCTGCCTCATATTCAGTTTCTTGTTCATCCGGCGTGGGTGCGGCCGCCTGCTCTGGTACGCCCAGCGCCTCGGCCTGTTCAGGCGTAAGGTCGGCTTGCTCTAAAAGCTCGGCTTTTGCAGCTTCCGGATCCATTTCTTCAGGCTCGGTAGGCGTATGTTCCATATCTTCAGTTGTGTTGTCGGTGCTTTGCAAAAGGGCATCTATATCCGTCCGTTCTACGTCATCTGCAGGGGCTTCATCAACAGGTTGTATTTCTGAACCATCCTCACTTTCATTTGGTTCTGCCGCACTGGCATCAGGTGAACTTTCTGCTGTTGACGGCTCCAAGTTTTCCAACTGATCTTTCTGTGCATTTTTTTTCTCGTCTTCGGCCTGCACTTCCGCGAGTAATTTATCAATTTCTGCTTCAGCCTCAGCCACATCGCCGACACCTTCCAGATATTCGTTCGCCTGTTGATTTTGGTTTTCCTGTTGCACCATAACATCAGCTAACTCGGAAACTGAATCTGACTTTTCATTTGCAGCCGGCGGTTGCGCA
The DNA here is from genome assembly GCA_964506925.1 of uncultured Pseudomonadales bacterium. GTDB lineage: Bacteria > Pseudomonadota > Alphaproteobacteria > UBA2136 > JAPPOO01 > CAZDNZ01. The sequence goes on from CAZDNZ010000023.1 coordinate 11,159, forward strand.
AATGCCTCTAAATCAACTGTTTCTTCTGGTGTCGTTACAGGTACAGCTGTCACATCAGGTTCTAGTTCTATCGCATCAGCCGCTTGATTGTTATCCGCGGAAGGCTGTTCATCTATAATGTCTGCAACGGATAAATCAAGAGGCGCATGGTCCTCCGCTTCGTTTTCAACAGAATGTTGACCATTTATTGGGGCAGGATTCGTGGCATCATCAGCATGATGACCATTTGGAGCATCTTCTTTATTTTTGTCTGAATGCTTATTGTTAGCAAGCACAGTATCACTTTCCACCTCACTGCGGATGGTTGAAAGGATTGTTTCCATGGATGGTGCATCTGGCATTTTTATATAATGTACGCAATTCTTTTTTTATGCATCGTTTTTTTAGCATGTTGCTTTGGCAGGGTCAAAAGAATTACATTGTGTGTGATTATTGAGCCAATAAATCTAAGCAAAAATGGGTGTTTGCTTTTTAGACCTGCGTTTTATGCGTAACTTTTTCAAAAGGGCGCAAACCAAACCAGAATGCCAGAATACCGCCGATAATGCCATAATCCTCCGG
>CAZDNZ010000024.1:0-11567 GCA_964506925.1 uncultured Pseudomonadales bacterium
GATCAATTCTAGCAACCTCGTCATCCCAAGCAGCATCGAAGGCACGCCGAGAAAGTATGCCAGCATCTAAAAGCCTTCTTAAAATAACAAGCCTACTGACTTTAAATTGTTTCCCTAGTCTTTTTACGGCCAGTGAGACTTCTTCTTCATGTCTCAAAGAACTTTCTAGCGCTCTCATAGGCACCAAGAGCTCTGCTGCCACCTGATTACACCATACTTCCTCTGCAGCGGCATGCGCCAGCGGTTGAGCAGTGGTATTAGAAATTCCAGAAGACCCAAGCCAGAGATGTGCCAGCTCATGTGCCAATGTGAACATTTGAGCAGATTTACTATCTCTACTATTTATAAACACGAGGGGGGCCAGATCATCGCTTAAGGCAAAGCCCCTAAACTCTCTTACATCAAGAGTTCGACGTGTATTACTCTGCACGATACCACTCAGCATGACTAGGATTCCGGTATCCTCAGCCTGACGAATAAAAAGCCGTAAAGCATCCTCAAATGTTTGGCACTGCCGACGTGCCTCAACATCAAAGCCAAGCGTTTCTCTAATGGCTTGAGCCGCTACATCTGCCGGTGTGGTAATTGTTAGCGTCCCGATAAACGTTACGGGATCAAAATTTCTAACTTTAGCAAATTCATGGTACCAAGACTGACGCTCTTGGCAATTATATATAGTGTCAAGTAAGTTAGGGCTACGTTTCCCCACATGCTGGTTATTGATTGTTCGGAAGTCTGGAATGGGTAACGTCTCAACAGGCGGCTCCGGCAAGAAAAGATAAGGAAAAGGCACATACATGGCCTTAGCAAATTTTTCTAATCCTTTGAGGGGTGGTTGCGTCTCACCTTCTAGCCAATCGGGGAATTTGGGAAAGCGCGCAACAACATCTTCAAAATCCTGCCCAGAACGCTCGAAAGCCCATTGCAGCATATGGGGCTGAACTGGCACGCGTACAGTCATTTAATATTTTTCCTTCCAGTTTTGTAAGAATATTAACATTTTTATGGGTATTTGTCTTTTATGATGCCGATAAAAGGCTAAAAATTCCGTGCTGCTGTGTGTGCCAAAAGCCATGGAAATTCAAACCTTGACAAAAACACGCAAAAGTTGTATATTTCCTATGGATTTAGTGAGTTGCCTTTTTAACCAAATTAAACCAAATCTGCCTCTTGCACCCGCTTTGGAAAAAAAGAGGCAAAAGCGGGTCGGCACTTAATACATTTCAAAAGCTTACCCGATATTTCGACCCTATTCGACCCGTTTATACCCTCTCAATACCCGCTTTGCACCCGCTGCCGACCCCCGCAGGAAATGCTTTACACAAGCCCCATCCTTTGCCACAACATAAGGCATGAGTTCTGCGACACACTTAACCATCGGCTGTACCATCCGCGCGCTGCTTTACCGCTACTGGCTTGAATATAAGCAGGTCTGGAAAGCGCTGCTGGTGCGGGATTTGATGGATCGGCTGCTGTTTTTATTCGCCTTCGGCTTTGGCATGGGCGCCATTGTACGAGAAATGGGTGATGTGACCTATTTAGCTTATATTGCGCCAGGTATTGCATGCTCTAGCCCCATGATGACCATGACCATGGCCACCACTTTTGGCGCCTACGAGCGCAGTAACAGCAGCAAAGTTTGGCAAAGCTGGCTGGCCACGCCCATTCGTGTGCCCGAGATTTTAATCTCGGAAATCATTTACGCCAATCTGCGCTCTATGCCGGCGGTGTTTATCCTGCTCGCCCTCGTGTGGGGTATGGGCGCTTTGCCAAACCCAGCGGGGATTTTATACACCATTCCCCTTATTTTACTGGCCAATTTTACCTATGGCGCCATCGGGTTATGCTTCACAGCGCACATTAACCGCATTATGTATTTTACGTTTATAAATACTCTTTGGATGATGCCTATGTACTTGTTTTCTGGCGTATTTTTTGATTTAGCCCAAACACCGATATGGATGCAAACCGTTGCGCAAATCTTCCCACTCACGCATGTTATTAATATTGTGCGCCCTTTATTATTAGGACAAGTTGTTGATATACAAACAATAATATACAGCCTGTTTATGCTTATCATCGTTTTTGGTGGGGCTTTTTGGTACGCGAGCTATGCGTTTACAAAAAAATTGATGGAATAAGTTATTGAAAATGCGCGAGATTGTCTTCGATACCGAAACCACAGGCCTGTCGCCCCAAAACGGCGAGCGGATCTTTGAAATTGGCATGATCGAACTCATCAATCGGGTGCCTACGGGGCGTAAAATTTGGCATTTTGTCAATCCTGAGAAGGAGTTATCTGCAGCCTCCACCAGAATTACCGGCGTAGAGAACCACCAGCTTCTTGATAAGCCTGTATTCAAGGATATTGTTCACGAACTCATTGAATTTATTGGAGAAGATGCCGCATTGGTCGCCCATAATGCGAACTTTGACATGTCTTTTCTTAATTTTGAGCTGGAACTCTGTGGGTGTAAACCTGTTAAAAATCAAGTAATTGACACACTAGCGCTGGCCAAAAAAGCCCTGCCCGGCGCGCGCCATTCACTGGATGCCTTGTGCAAGCGTTTTAACGTGGAAATGCACGCTGAGCGCGAGGTTCACGGTGCTTTGCTGGATGCCCAGCTGCTGGTAGAAGTGTACATAGAACTTACCGGCGGACTTCAATCGGCCCTTTCCCTAGAAAACACAAAAGAAACAGAGGCTTACACAGGCATTTCTGCGCGGTTAACCCGCGAACCAATCGTACCCTCGCCGCACCCGCTTGAAGTTGAAAACGCCGGTTTTTGGCGGAAAAAACTACCCGCTTAAACGGGCATTTGAGGGTATGCAGCGGGTGTAAGCGGGTGTAAAGGGGTACAGCGGGTGCAAATGGGATGTGTGACAGATGTATGATAAATGCACCCGTATTCTTTCAGCAGATTTCTATCACTAACATATGCTGAGTGATAATTTTTTGCTTGTCATTCTACCCAGCTGACTGCTATAATGCCATAGTATGAAAAATATTGCACGCTCTTTTGAACTGTCCGAACGCGCCCGCACCGTGTTGTCTGGCATCGTAGATGTCTATACCGCGAGCGGCCAGCCTGTTGGCTCGCAAGCGCTGGTCGAGCAGCAGCGCATGGATTTATCTGCCGCCAGTGTGCGTAATGTTATGCAAGACCTTGAAAAGCAAGGCCTTATTACCCACCCGCATACCTCGGCTGGCCGTATGCCTACCGAGGATGGCTACCGCTACTATGCCACCGAACTGGTGCATATTGATGAAGTGGATGCCAACATAAAAAAACAGCTGTCCGCACAAATTCAGCCGGGAAAATCCCTACAGCAAACAATCACCGATGTTTCCAATACGCTGGGGCAACTCACAGGTTGTGCCAGCCTGGTGACCGCCCCCAAGCACAATGAAGATCCGCTGGAAAATATTGAGTTTATCCGCCTCTCGGGCGACCGGGTGCTGGTGGTGATGGTCACGACGAATGGTACAATTGAAAATCGGGTAATTCATGTGCCCGCCCATGTGGATCTGGCCGAAATAAACAAGGCCTCATCCGAACTCAAAAAAGTTATTGCTGGTCAGTCGTTGGAAGATGCCCGTGGCCAACTGATTGGTATGCTGGCCGAGCAAAAAGGCCGCGTTAACGCCATGATAGACGAAATGATGACCGCCGCCCACCACTGGGGCGAGCCGGTGGTTTCCGATGGCGCCATGGTCGTCAGTGGTTCAACAAATTTGTTTATGTACCCAGAAATTGTGCGTGAAAAATTGCAAAGCATGATTCATATGTTTGAAGAAAAGCGCCTGCTGATGGCGCTGATGGAAGAAGTGCGCGCGGGCGAAGGCGTTAAAATATATATTGGGAAAGATAGCCCCGTATCGGCCGCCGCCGATGCCGCCATCATCGCCACCTCGTTTGGCAATCTGGGCAAAAATTTTCGGGGCACCCTAGGTGTTATTGGCCCCATGCGGCTAAACTACCGCCAAACCATCAACACCGTTAATTATACTGGCCAGTTGCTGAGCCAAGCAATACAACAGACAAAATAGCCAAAAAACAGGAGTACTTATGACCACCAACACCGCGCACCAACACAATACAGAAGCGCAAGAAGCAGAAGCACAGGCCACCGCAAGCCCCGCGAGCGAGGCCGCCCAAACAGAAACAACCGACGGCCAAACAGAAACAACCACAGAGAATACAGCAGCGATTGCATTGGTTGCCGAAATCCAAGAATGGAAGGACAAGGCCCTGCGCGCCACAGCCGAGCTTGAAAACAGCCGCCGCATGCATCAGAAAGAAATCAATGATGCGCGCACCTATGCCATTAGTAAATTTGCGCTGGAAATGTTAGGCGTGGCCGATAATATGCACCGCGCCCAAGCCGCCCTGCCTCAGAATCCGGCAGGAGAGATAAAAGTGCTGGCCGATGGCGTGGAAATGGTCATCAAGCAGTTTGAGCAGTGTTTTGAAAAGTTTAACATCACCCGCTTTGAGAGTGTTGGCCAACCTATCAACCCGGATCGGCATCAGGTGATGCAACAACAACCCAGCGATGAAGTGCCCGCAGACCATGTACTGCAAGAAATGCAGGCCGGCTACCTAATAAACGATCGCCTGCTGCGCCCAGCTTTGGTTATTGCTTCAACAGGGCCAGCAAATTCAGAAGATACCAACACAACCACAACACAGGGGGAAACATCTGCATGAACTTGGAACAAGCCTACATCAGCAGTGTAATTGTTTACCGTGGCCTGCGCCAGCTGGCCGAAAAAGGCCATGCCGACCAGCTACTGGAGCTGGCCGAAGCCGTACTGCCCACCAAACAAGCGCTGGATAAAGCCATGGAAGTAAAAGACTATGCCGCCAGCAAAGAGTTCAAGGAGGTTATGGCCACCAAACCCGGTATTCAGGCCGTGTTGCAAGCAACCCTCCCCGAGGCGGAGGAGGCCACAGCCATCCGTGAAAATGCCGAAAAACTAAACAAATTCAAAGCTTAAAAAAGGAGAAACACATGAGTAAAGTCATCGGAATTGACCTAGGAACCACCAACAGCTGTGTTGCCGTGATGGACGGTAACACCCCTAAGGTGATTGAAAATAACGAAGGCCAGCGCACCACACCCTCTATTGTCGCGTTTGACAAAGAAGGCGAGCGGTTGGTGGGGGCTTCTGCCAAGCGGCAGGCTGTCACCAACCCCAACAATACCTTATTTGCCATTAAGCGACTGGTTGGCCGGCGGTTTGATGATCCCATGGTAAAAAAAGCCATGGATAACAGCCCGTTTGAAATTATCAAAGGTAAAAATGGCGATGCCTGGGTAAAGGTGGATGATAAGGAATACTCCCCCTCCGAAATCTCGGCCATGATTCTGCAAAAAATGAAGCAGACGGCGGAAGATCATCTGGGGCAATCGATCACGCAGGCGGTTATTACCGTCCCCGCCTACTTTAACGATGCCCAGCGCCAAGCCACCAAGGATGCCGGTAAAATTGCCGGGCTGGACGTGCTGCGTCTGGTAAACGAGCCCACAGCAGCGGCGCTGGCCTATGGCTTGTCTGAAGAAAGTAACGAGAGCAAAACCGTTGCCGTTTACGACCTTGGTGGCGGTACGTTTGATATCTCTATTCTGGAAATTGGCGATGGTGTGGTAGAAGTTAAAGCCACCAATGGCGATACCTTCCTAGGCGGAGAAGATTTCGACACCCGCATTATTGACTGGATGATTGAAGAATTCAAAAAGGAACAGGGGATTGACCTGCGTCAGGATAAACTGGCGCTGCAACGCCTGAAGGATGAAGCCGAAAAAGCCAAAAAAGAGCTTTCCTCCACCAGTAAAATAGATATCAACCTGCCCTTCATCACCGCGGATGCCAGCGGGCCAAAACACCTACAGCTTACCCTCAGCCGCGCCAAGCTGGAAGAACTGGCCAGCGATCTGGTGCAGCGCTCTATTGAGCCCTGCAAGGCTGCACTTAAGGATGCCAAGCTCAGCGCCAGCGATATTGACGAAGTGGTGCTGGTCGGGGGTATGACCCGTATGCCCAAAGTGCAGGAAGCCGTGGAAACCTTCTTTGGCCGCGCGCCCCACAAAGGCGTCAACCCGGACGAAGTTGTGGCCATTGGCGCCGCCACCCAAGCCGGTATTCTGCAGGGAGATGTGAAGGATGTGCTCCTGCTGGACGTCACCCCGCTGTCGCTGGGGCTGGAAACGCTGGGCGGTGTCTTTACCCCGCTGATTGAGCGTAACACCACGATTCCGACCAAAAAATCGCAGGTGTTCAGCACCGCAGAAGACAACCAAACCGCTGTGACCATTCGGGTTTTTCAAGGAGAACGCCCCATGGCGGCCGATAATAAACTGCTGGGGCAATTTGATCTCTCGGATATTCCGCCTGCCCCCCGTGGCGTGCCACAAATTGAGGTAACGTTTGACATTGATGCCAATGGTATTGTGCATGTTTCCGCCAAGGATAAAGGCACCGGCAAGGAGCAGAAGATTCAAATCAAGTCCGACGGTGGCCTGTCTGAAGACGATATTCAGAACATGATCAAGGAAGCCGAAGCCAATGCCGAGGCCGACAAACAACGCAAAGAAGGTGTGGAAGCCCGTAATCAGGCCGAAAGTGCTGCCAACAGCGTGGAAAAATCCCTTAAAGAACATGGCGATAAAGTGGACGATGCCACCAAGCAGGAGATTGAAAGCAAGGTCACCGAGCTAAAATCTCTGCTAGAGGATGAAAACATCGACCCTGAACAGCTGAAGGAAGCCACCAACACCCTGCTGGAGGCCTCCATGAAGCTGGGCGAAGCCATGTACAAGGCCGAGCAAGCCGCTGCGGCAGAAGGCACAGCAGAAACCAAACAGGAAGACGACAACGTTGTAGATGCCGAGTTTGAGGATGCATCCGAAAATGATGACGATAAAGATAACAAGAAGTCGGCCTAGGGCTGGCTTCTTGTCCGCAAATCCTGTATAGAGGCGCTATGGATATGAAACATTGCCTTACCCTGATATGCTTCTCAGCTGCACTGCTGGCCGCACCAGAGGCGGCGGCTTGGCGCTATGCTACCGGATATACCAGCGGCGGGGATGCCCGGCTGGATAGCTACTCCCACGGCAGTGGCTACAGCCGCTTGCATATTGGCCGCGGCGGCGGCAGCATCAGTAAATCTGGCGCCGGGAACAGCTTTGGCTGCTGCCCCATCGATGCCCCTCACCGCAGCGCCCATCAGCAAAAAGTAAAACGGGCGCAGGAACTGCAGGCTCAGCGGGAAGCCTGGTTTAATGCCAACCCGCCCTGCGGCTTGTACAACCGCGCCCCCGCAAAATGTAAGAGACGCTAAATGGCCGACTACTACACCCTGCTCGATGTGGATAAAAATGCGGATGAAGCCGCACTCAAAAAGGCTTATCGCAAACAGGCCATGAAATACCACCCGGATCGCAACCCGGGTGATGAGGCGGCGGCTCAAAAGTTTCAGGAAATCAACGAGGCCTACGAAACCTTGGCCGACCCGCAAAAACGCGCCGCGTACGATCGGATGGGACATGCTGCCTTCAAACAAGGCGCTCAGCAGGGTGGCTTTGGTGGGGGGCATCCCTTTGGTGGCGGCTTCGGTGGCGGCTTTGGTGCTGGCAATGGGCAAGGCTTTGAAGATATGTTCGAAGATATTATGGACATGTTCGGCGGTGGCGGCGCACGTGCGCGCGGAGGCCCCGCCCGCGGTGCCGACCTACGCTACAATCTGACTTTGAACCTAAGCGAAGCCTATCATGGTCTGGAAAAAGATCTAAAAATTCCGACACTGGATGTTTGCGATGCCTGTGATGGCACAGGTGCCGAGCCGGGCACCGAGCCGGAAACCTGCCCCACCTGTGGCGGCAGTGGGCAGGTGCGCATCAATCAAGGCTTTTTCCACTTGGCCAGAACCTGCCCCACCTGTGGCGGCAGTGGCCAGATTATTAAGCATAAGTGTAAAGCCTGCGGTGGCGAAGGCCGCGTCCGGAAAGAACGCACGGTTAATGTTAAAATTCCGGCCGGGGTCGAAACAGGCTTGCGCCTGCGGGTCACCGGTGCCGGAGAGGCTGGCCCTCAAGGCGGCCCTAGCGGGGATTTATATGTGGTTATCCACGTCCGTGAGCACGACTTATATGAACGCAATGGCGCCGACCTGCATATGGAATGGACGCTGCCCTTTACCGATGCGATTGCCGGCACCAGTGTTGAAATCCCGACGCTGGATGGCAGTAAAAGCAAGCTGAAAATGCCGGAGGGCACGCAAAGTGGCACCCGCTTCCGCCTAAAAGGTAAAGGCATGCCCCGCCTAAACCAGTATGGCCACGGCGATTTATATGTGCACCTGCAACTGGAAACCCCCACCAAGCTCGATAAAAAGCAAAAAGAGCTGCTGCAAACTTTCCAAGAAAGTTTGAGCCAGAAGAATTATCCGAAGTCGGCAATGTAGGCAAAAAAGCCCGAAAAGACCGGGCTTTTTGTTAGAGGGAATACTCTTCGTCTGGCGCTATCCAGCCAACACGAGGCATTTGTTTAGCCTCTGCAAATTTAAAGGCTTCGCGTACATAGTCCACTTCGTAAGGAAAAGAAACACCAGAACGAACACGACATTCAAATGCTTCAGGGCTTAACATAACAAAATCCCCGATTTTAATATCTTTGAGTGCCTCAATACGTTTTTCTTCTGGCAACGCAGCAGCTTCACGCATACGCTCATGCACATTTGAAAAATGGGCATACATGTCTTCTATTTGTGCTCTATCAAGTTTTACAATACGTTCGAATGCAACACGCTTAATGAGTATATCGCCGTTCGGCGTGCGCAGGGGGTCGGTAATATCGTCCATATTGTATTCGCATGGTAAAAACTCTGAGCACTGCTCAGAACGTGGCGTTACCCCAAGCTGGGCTTGTAGGTGCCTATCCGCAAGGTCATTTAACATGGTCGGTGTGGGAAGCACCTCTTCCGAAAAACTATTAAATCCACCAATAAGCGACAAATCACCCGTTTCAGGAATTGATTCAGGTGCTTTTCGGCGTACCCCCAAAATAAGCAAGCCATCAGGGTCAAAAACAATATTTGTCGCACTAAAAAGCGAGCCAAGAGCGCGTCATGGTTTGAACGCTTGCTTCACCCAAAAGATCATTTAAATCTGGGTTAGTTGTCATCGTCTTCACTCCTTTATGCGCCATCTTATCATCAGCGCCTTGATGGTTTAAAACTGGCCTGAGCATTATACTAGAAACAGTTCTGTGGCGTGTCATAGAGCATATGTAATGCCAACGTATACAAATGTCAAGGGAGGGGTGAGGCAGCAGAATTATTTAGCGTATTTGAATATAAAACCACAGAATGGTGGTGTATGCAAGAAAACAATTTTCTTGCTCTGCGGGGGTTTTTTGTTACCATAACATTGTATATAAAAGTGTGCCACATTTTATAAAGCCGCTTTGATAACAAAAAGGACAGGGCTCCAGCGACTAAACAAGAACCCTGCCCAAAGGTGGAATGTTCCGGCTTTTTGAATAGGGGGCTTTCGTATAGAATTTCCTTATTCAAAGCCTGAACATCTCCAAACTTAACGCAAAGGGGCAGCGTATGCAAGGCCTTTTGCTTTTGTTAGGAGTAATTTATGCAGCACGATGCACGCACGCGCCAGCAGCGATTTATGGCTTGCCTCCAAGTGTGGAATGATGACACAGCTCGTCTCGCAACCTTGGTTGAGGAGGGCAAAAAACGCAGTTTTCCTCATTATGGCGCCTTATGGCACGCAAAAAATCAGGCGGTCCTGTATTTTAAAAACGCCTCGGGAGAGCCATCGCCTGAAATTGCCCGGCGGGAATACCGTGATTATATGGAACTGGCCGAGGCACTGGCCATAGGGGCAACGCGCGCCGAAGTTGCGGGGACGCTGGGGCTTACCGACGAAGCCGATTTGGTGAATATATATAACACATTAAGCCAGTGGTTCCGGGGGTTGTCCAAAAATGATCACGATTTTTACCTGAGAAACGGTGCCGAGCAACTGCCCCCTCTACCAGCTGCGACTGTACCCCAACAGCCAGCACCCTACATTTTAAGGACACCTGCGCGAAAAAAGCCCTCACGCCCGGGGGCAGCTATTGTACCCGGGCGTAAACTGCGTGATGCATCAGAAGTGGCGCATTATGTGCTCCAAAAAGCTTGGGCACGCGCCAGAAGCATACCGACCCCAAATAACAAGGCCGTGATTGAACAGGTTGAGCTGAACGCCTGCGCCCGTACAGGCCTGCCGTTTGACTGGCGTTTGGGCAAAGGCGCAAAAAACCTGCCACTCACCCCTATGTTGGTACCCAGCCCAGGGCGCGACCAAATAGATGCGCAGGCTCAGGTTGTGGTGCGCATCGCCAGCCTAACCGGCTTTGTAAATTGGCCCTTACCAGTGCTGGATGCAGCAGCTGTTTATTGGGCCCGGCACAATGGGGTTCTGGCCGATGACATTGACCCCAGCACATATGCGGCAGCAGTGACTGTATCAGGTGGCAAAGAATTATCCATCAACGAGGTTGCCGGCCTGCTTTTTAGCCGCGCAGTTGAGAAAGCATCAAGCCGAGGGCTTTCTGCCTCTGGCCTTACTTACCCTCATGTTGCAGCAGGGGTGCTTGCTGGCTTTTGCCCAGTGCTTGGTATGAAATTTGATCACAGAGAGCAGCTGCCCGGAAGCATGCAAAATCCATGGCGCGCCAGCTTGGATCGGGTGCGTAATGATAAAGATTATAGCGATGGAAATACAGAAATTATAAGTAACTTTGCCAATAAAGTTAAAGGCGTCTGGTCCATGGAAGAGCTCAAATGGATGCTGGCTGGCCGAGCTGAAACGCTGGGCGTACTGGCACCCGGCGTAAACGCCAGAAATTACCAACCACCATCAACAGAGGAGTACATGCCTGATGTCTGAATCACCTATTAAACTTACTGACCCAAATTGGGGAAACAAATCTCAAGCACCACGTGTGCCAAAATACCGGCCAGCAGGTCATGCTTTTCAAAAATGGACCGGGCCAGATATAGCTGTGCTTCAAGCAGTTATGGCGGCCGGTTTGGCACCAGAAATTATAGCCTCTTCTTTGGGGCGATCAGTACGGGCTGTTTTGGATCAAATCGAGCACATAGAAAAAGCAGGCGGCCCCAATTACACTCCTAACTCAAGACATGGCCTAACAACGGCATTTTTTCATCCGCGAGATTTAGCAGCCATATTGTTAAAACGGAAAATTCCCCTGGCAGAAATCGCTACCACAACCGGCCTGACGGTCCAAGAGATCAGATTGATTGATGTATCCTTACAACTGGAAAACGGCGCCAGTAGTGAGGCTATTGTGGCGTATCTAGCCGACACATCACTCGCAGAGCCAGAAGTAGAACCAGAAGAAACTACACCATAAAAAAAGAGGGAGCAACATGATTGCCCCCTCATCCCCCCGTATGTATGGCCAGCCGTGGTGTACGGCAGTGTACGTTATGCTGGCCAAACCTGTTTTAAATATATGCCTCTAAAAAACCTGA
>CAZDNZ010000025.1:0-2607 GCA_964506925.1 uncultured Pseudomonadales bacterium
AAGCAACAGAAAAATATAAAAAACCTTATTAACGCTTGACTTGAGCTGTGGATAAAACTGTGGAGGAAATTTGATCAATACAGGTTATACTCGAGTTCAGCAAAAGAAAGGTGCTTTATGATAGATGACTCCCGTAATATTTATGGCGACTCTCTGAATGAGGGAGTTGCGGGAAGAGGTGTTGATATTGCCCTGCAGAGAACTGACGATTTAGATAATGCGGCAATTGCGTATATTCAAAATCTTGAATCGCCTACAGTCCTAGATTTTGGCTGTGGTGCCGGGGGGCAATCACTTAGAATGGCGCAAGCTGGTGGCCGGGTTCTTGGTGTTGATATGTTTGATTTTTCAGATACATTTTCTTCGCTTCCTGGGTACGGCGATACCTTGGCGTTTCAACTAGGTGACGTGCGTCATATTATTAAAGATCTGGCGTTTTTTGACGTTGGATTTTCCCAAAGGACAATTCACTATATGCCTTATGCGGAGGCTCTGGATCTTTTGGCAATGTTGAGACAAAAAGTTTCGGGAAAGTTATTTTTATCTGCAACTGGTTTGAAAACTGAAGTTGGTGACGGTTATCCTGACAAAGATAAGCCAGTTAAGGACAGATTCTGTGCACCTGCAGCTGAAATGGCTGAGAAACATAAAATGTATGAGCCGGTTTGTTTATATACCTTGGACGAGTTTTGCCAATTGTTAGCACAAGCTGGTTGGAAAGTAGAAAGTGCACATGAATCAACATTCCGGAATCTCAAAACAATCTCCTCGGCTGAGTAAGTTAATAATAGTTTTTTACTCTACCGTCACACTTTTGGCCAAGTTACGGGGTTGATCCACATCGGTCCCTTTGGCAACAGCAACATGGTAGGCCAGCAGCTGGAGCGGGACGGTAAAGACCATCGGCGCTAACAATGGCGCGGTGTTGGGGATAGTTAGGATGGTAGCCGTCTGCCGGATGTTGTCATCCAGCATTTGTGCGCCTTGTGCATCGGTGAGCAGAATAATCTGCCCTAGGCGGGCTTCCACCTCTTTCATGTTTGAGACGGTTTTTTCAAACAGTTTATCGGTACTGGTGGCCAAGTTCACCACGGGCAGGTTTTCATCCACCAGCGCAATAGGGCCGTGTTTCATTTCGCCACTGGCATAGCCTTCGGCATGGATGTAAGAAATCTCTTTCATCTTCAGCGCCCCTTCGTAGGCCAGCGGCTGGAGGCTACCGCGCCCCAAGTACAGCATAGAATGGGCATGCATAATCTGCTGCGCCAGTTGCTGGGTGTGCGGCGCCATAGCCAGGGCTTGCTCCAGCTTGCTGGGGAGGGTACACAGGGTTTGCAGGTGTGCTGTGATGTTGGCACCTTTGGCCTGTGCCGCTTGCAGCGCTACCAGCGCCAGCGTCACAACCATAGCCATAAAGGCTTTGGTGGAAGCCACGGCAATTTCTGGCCCGGCTTGCAGATTAATGACGACATCCGCCGCCCGCGCCATGCTGCTGTTGGGGCTGTTGGTCAGCACCAGAATATGCTGGCCATGGGCTTTGGCATCTTCCAGCGCGGCCAAAGTATCTGCCGTTTCCCCACTCTGCGAGACGGCAATAAACAGCCCGCTTGCCACATACGGGGGCTGGCGATAACGGAACTCGGACGCGACATCCACATTCACCGGAATACTGGCCAGTTGCTCAAACTGATACTTGCCCACCAAACCGGCATAATAGGCGGTACCGCAGGCCACAATGTTGATTTGAGGCACCTGATGCAGGTCAAACGGGAAAGGCGGCAGGTTAAGGCTGGTATGATCTGCCGAGAGGTACGCGCTGAGAATCTGGCCGACAACGGCGGGTTGTTCGTGCATCTCCTTCAGCATAAAGTGTCTGTAGCCTGCTTTGCCTGCCAAGGCACTGGAAAGATCCAGCGTTTCTGGCTGGCGCAGGGCATGGGTGCCGTCCGGACGCAGGATTTCCACTTTATCGGCCGTCAGAATCGCAATATCATCATCTTCCAGAAAAATAAATTTATTGGTATATTCAGCCAAGGCCAAAGGGTCGGACGCGATGTAATTTTCGCCTTGCCCCAGCCCAATGCACAGGGGGGCACTGCGCCGGGTGGCGATAAGGGTATCTGGCGCATCGGCGCACAAAATGGCGCAGGCAAACGCGCCTTCCAGCTTTTGGACGGTTTGTTGTACAGCGGCGGTATAATCCAGCCCCTGTTGGCGCAAGGTGTAAATCAGGGCCGGGATGACTTCGGTATCGGTGTCGGACTGAAAAGTAATGTCTGGCAGCTCGTTCCGCAAAGATTGGTAGTTTTCAATAATGCCATTATGCACCACCGCAACTTGCCCCACCACATGGGGGTGGGCATTGGTTTCGGACGGCATACCATGGGTGGCCCAGCGGGTATGGCCAATGGTGGGCGTGGTACTGGTGGGGTTTTTAAGTTGGGCTTCCTCCTCCAGCTTTGTTTGCAAGTTCGCCAGTTTGCCGACAGCTTTTCTGACTTCCAGCGTACCATGGCTAAGGGTGGCGATACCGGCAGAATCGTACCCACGGTATTCCAGCCGCGCCAAACCGCCCAGCACATGTTTAAGACTGTTTTTTGAGAGACT
>CAZDNZ010000025.1:2707-11204 GCA_964506925.1 uncultured Pseudomonadales bacterium
AAGCCTTTATCGTCACATTACTGGCAACCTGCACATTTTCGCCAAATATAACGCCGGGTTCAATGGTGACATCTGGCGCAATCTCCGTATCCCACGCAAAATAGACGGTGGCGGGATCCGTTAGGGTAACACCATTGGCCATGTGGTGTTCTCGTAGTTTATCCTGCAGGGCAATCTCGGCCATTGCCAGCTGGCTACGGTTGTTAATGCCGGTTAAATCTTCGGCCGGTTGCTCAAAATAATGGGCTTCGCAGGGCAGGCACGCGGCCAGTGCCAGCGGCACAATATCCGGCAGGTAGTACTCGCCCTGCGCATTGTTGTTGCCTACTTTGTGTAACAGGGGAAAAAGGTGTGCTGCATCTGCCGCATAAAACCCCACATTTACTTCATCAATTTCCTGTTCTTCATCCGTGGCATCCTTATGTTCTCGGATGCCGGTAAAGGTACCATCATCATCCCGCAGAATACGCCCTAATCCAGTAGGGTCAGGCGCAACAGTGCTGGCTACGCTTATAGCATTGCTATCCTTGTTATGATTTGTGAGGAATGTGGCCAGCGGTGTGGGTTGAATCAGGGGCACATCTCCGTTGAGAATCACAATGGTGCCATCAAACCCACGCAGCGCCTCCTCCGCTTGCAGCACAGCGTGCCCTGTACCGTTTTGTTCATGCTGGCGAATACATTGGGCATGGGGGTGATGCGTGTTGATGCAGGCTTCTACATCTTCCGCCTCATGCCCGGTAATAACGATGGTTTTGGCGGGCTGGAGCGGGGCCACGGCATCCAACACGTGCAGAATAAGTTCGCGTCCCGCCAGCTTGTGCAGCACTTTGGGGGTGTTGGATTTCATGCGGGAGCCTTTGCCCGCGGCTAAAACGACAACGGCCAATTTATCGGCGGTTTTTTTGCTCATAAAGTATTATCCATGTTGTTACAAGGGTTGGTGGGATAGTGGCATAGCCGCCTTAAAAGTCAATATTGCACTTTAACTTTAATATCGTTGTTTAAGTTTATTTAAATAAAATTAAACAACGATATAGCCGCCATGGTATGCCACAAAAATAAGCTGTAAAATAAACAAAAGCCACATGCGGATGATGAATGGGCGTTTAGAGGTTTTATGGTTAAACAGACGGCGTCCTGCAAATAAGCCGGGGAAACCACCCAGCAGCGCCAAGGCAAAGAAGGTATTTTCTGGCGTCCGCGGCAGTTGGTGGATAGCGGCCCATTTATCCCGCGCCAGATACAGCAATTGCACACTATTCACAGCAGCCAGCCAACTTATGCCTAATGGTAGCTGTAGGGTTTCAACCAACGTCATGGTGCCGGCTAAGCCAAAAAATAGCGCAAACAGGATTGAACGGCGAAAATGTGAACGATGATGGGGCATACGATAAGGCATAGCTTATTTTTTTTGGTACTGGGCTTTAATAAAGGCCGCGACTTGTTGGGTGTCGTCCAACATTTTGCCGGGCAGCGGCGTGTGCTGATTGTGGGCGAGGGGGGCAATATATTTTTGCTGTAAAAGCGTTTGGTAAAACGATTGAAATTTCCGCCGGCGCATAAACTGAATTCCCCAAACCAATACAGGTTTACCTGTACTGCAGGCCTCGCTGGTCATACCGATAGAATCGGCCGTGGTCACCAAAATATCGGCACAGGCCAGATACTGAGTATAGGGGTTTGCGGTTTCATCGGTTGGTGTCCATAACAGGTAAGGGCGCGCCTGATTATGCTGGAGATGTTGTTGCACCACCGCCGTCACTTCTGGTGAAGTACGCCGAGAGGTACTCACAAGCAAGCTGGCCTTTTTCTCGGTGGCCAGCTTATCGAGTTGGGTCAGAAAATCTGTCGCCATGGCGGGGGTAAAATCAAACTTACGGGTGTTGCCACCAATTAGAACCGCCATGCGGGGTGTGGGCAGGGCACAAAAGGCATCAGCTTCCTGTGCGGCAACGTGCGCCAACTGCTGCGGGCGAATGCGGTTAGGCATGCCAATGGTGGTGATAATGTTAGATAACGGTGGTGGATTATCGTGTTGTGGCATCGCAATCACATCAAAGTCGGCCAATGGTTGGCTGGGGCGGGTCAGGTGAACGGTAAAAACACCGGGATATTTTTGTTTAAGCGCGCGGCTAACGTGTGCCATTTGCCAGCCAGCAGCAATGATGATATCCGGGTGGGTTTGCGCCTGAGGGAGCTGCCAAGCCTTTTGGGTACAAATACCCCGCCAAAACCAATAGTAGCGTTGCTTTACCGGATAATGAATTTGCGGCATTGTGCCAAGGGCTTCCGCCACACCTAGGCAGGGGTTTAGGTGCCCCGGGCGATGGTCGGACAAAATCCATACATTCAGGTTGGGCCAATCAATCATAGGTTGCCAGTATACTGCTTATCTGCGCCATTGCAAAGCAGCGTTGTTTAACTGTAGGTTTAATAATCCCGTGCCAGCACAAACTGCGCTAAATCTTCTAACAGGGTGCGGGCGGGGGTTGCTGGGTGCACACTTAGGGCCTCGCATGCTTGCGCCACATGCTGGTGGGCAGCCTGACGGGTAGCCGCCATGCCCCACAGGCTGACAAAAGTAACCTTATGCTGCGCGGCATCTTTACCGGGGGTTTTGCCCAGTTTTTCCGCGGTTTGGCTAACGTCCAGCATATCATCCACCATTTGAAAGGCCAGGCCAAGATGGTGCGCATACACACTTAATGTTTCGGCACTGTTGCCAAATTTTTCGGCCAGAATAGCCGCCATTTCGGCGCAAAGAATCATCATGGCGCCGGTTTTATCCGCCTGAATGGCCTGTAAGTCTGTGGCTTTAACAGTTAGGTTGCCATATTCGGCCTGAATATCGTACATTTCCCCTTCAATCAGCCGGGTAATAGCATTTTGCGTGCGGTCTATCAGGTGCAGGCGCGCCTGCGGATCGGGGTGTGTTGCAGGCTGCTGCAACATACGATAAGCCGCATTCAACAGATAATCACCCGCCAGAATAGCGGTGGCTTCGTCGTATTGCATGTGGCAGGTGGGTTGCCCACGGCGCAGGGTATCGTTATCGATAGCCGGCAGATCGTCATGAATGAGGGAGAAGGTATGTATCATCTCGATGGCGCATCCGGCACGCAGGGCTTGTTCAGCATTTGCGCCCAGCACCTGAGCACATTGGCACAATAAAAAAGGCCGCAAGCGTTTACCACCTGCCAGCAGGCTGTAGTGTGCGGCCTGCCGCACGCGGTCGGCCGGGGTGGTGGTTGCAGGGGGCAGCAGTTGGGGTAACTGATCGTTTACGGCATGGCAGGTTGTGCGTAAAGCAGTGGTGAGCGATGTAAAATCTGTGGGCATCTGGCTTGTTTATTCCTGTGGGTTAAAGGGCTCGGTTTGGCCATGAGCATCTATAATTTTTTGCACACGGGTTTCTGCTTGGCTTAGGGCGGTGCGGCAGCGTTTGATGCGTTGCATGCCTGCCTCAAAACCTTGCAGAGCCTCTTCAATATCCAGCTCGCCACCTTCCAGCTGCTGAATCAGTTTTTGAATTTCTGCCATATCGGTGGCAAAAGTTGGCGCGGTTTCTTTGGATTTTTGGCTCATGTTGGGGTGCCTCCTCTGATAGATTCAAACAAATTTATATATTTTTGCATAATCTGTGCCGGGCTATACCCAGCCGTATAAGCAGCCAAGCCATTGGCAGCTAGTTTTTGTGCCTGTGTGGGGTTTTCTGCCAGCAAACGGATAGCTTCCGCCAGTGCAGGTGGATCATCTGGTGGCACAATCAGGGCATTTTCATTGTGTGTTAGCAGGTGGCGGGGGCCATCTACATCGCTGGCAATCAGGGGCAGATTATGCGCCCAAGCATCCAGCATGCTGCTACCAAAAGGTTCGTGCCGGCTGGGCATCAGCCAGGCATCGGCCGCGTGCGCCGCCGGCGTTACCGGAGATAACCAGCCCGGCCAATGGGCGCGGTCGCTTAGATTAAGGCTGGCAGCCAGCGCCTTCAGTTCAGCTTCTGCCGGGCCACTCCCCGCAAACACGCCATGAATATGCTGAGGGAGCTTGGCCAAGGCCTGTAGGGCTGTATCCACCCCTTTAACCGGATGCAGTCGCCCCCCCATGACACAGATAAAAGCATCGGCAGGCAGGTTCAGCGCCTGACGCGCCGCTTGTTTGGTCGCTGTGGTGTTGGGTGGCGGCGTTTCTACAAAATTAGGAATAAAATGCATCCGTTCGGCTGGCCAGCCTTGTTGAATGCAATGTTCGCAAATAGCTGGCGTAATGCCAACAAGATGATCCAGATGTTTATAATATTTTATATCGTAAAAGCCACCCAGCCGCCCAATACGGGGAACAGCAACCTGCGGAATGGCGCGGCAGGCACGGTTCATCAGCCCCAGAATAATATCTGGATGTTCTTGCTCTATCAGGTGGCGTAATTGGCGTGTTGTTCTAAAATCCAGCCGGCCCCCAAAATGAAAAGTGGTGTGGGGGATATTGTCTTGCTGAAGTTGGGCAGCCGCCCAGCTGTTTTTACGGACGGCCGCATGATTGACGGTGCGGGCATCCGCCGCAAATTGACGCAGCAAACGCATAAAAAACAATTCGGCGCCGCCAACTTGTTTTGCCCCTAAGACGTGTAGAATCTTCATACGTTGGGTTTGTTCCTATTCAGGAAAAAACTGGTGGGCAGAATCTGGCTTTCCTTGCGGGCGCCGGGGGGCTGGTTGCTCCAGCCCAAACGCCAGCCAAACAGCAGGATAATAATCAGCAGGCTGGACCATTCGGGATCAAACAGGGATTTATTAAACTGCGCAGCCACGATAAACGTGACGAAGCTGGTCAGGCCAGCCAACCCGAATAAATTGCCGCGGGCATAACGCATAAACATACGCAGCACCAGATAGATAAAAGCCAAGGCACAAATACCGCCCACCAAGCCAGTTTCTAAGGCAATTTGCAAGGTGGCATTGTGGGGGTGGGCATCAATGGGGCCTTCCAGAAAACGGAAGGCATTGGGGCCAATACCCCATAGCCAATGATGTGGGATAATATTTATGGCTGTTTCCCAAATTTCAAAGCGGCCACTGGCCAGCCCACGGCCGACAATTTCAAGCTCCAGCCGCTGGGTTAAAAAGCCAATACCATGAACTAACCCGTAAGCGATAACGCCTGCCAAGTAGGCTAGAATACCATACAGAATATGGGTGAATTTCAGGTTTAAGCCATGGGTACGTTGTGCCCCTAAAATAAAGATAATGGCACTAGCAACCAACGCTACCCAGCCGGCGCGTCCGCCACAAATAATAACGGCCATGGTGGTGGTGACCAACAAAAAAGGCGTGGTCAGGCGGGCAATACCGGCACGATTTTGTAAATTGCGGTACAGAAAAGCCCATAAAAATGGCAATGCAACGGCAAATACACTGCTGTAATAATTCAGGCGGTAGGGGGTTTCGGCCATCTCTGGCCCATGCAATACGCTGGAGAACCGCACAGAATCGGCGAAGGCATCCACAACGGCCAAAAGCATGAGGAACAGCGTACCACCAATCAGGCTTTGCAAGCCGATGTTGACAAATCGGGTAGGCATTTCGCGGAGGACACTAAACAACAGCAGGCTGCCAATCCCCATAAGCAGCACCTGATGCACTTTGTAAATGCTATACTCCGGGTTAATACCCTGCCATGCGGATACATACAAAGCCCCTAGCCAAACCACACATAACCAAAAAATACGGCTACCCAGCGCCATGTGTGTGGTGCTGCGCAAGCTGCGCCCTTTAGTGGCCAGTAACCCAAAAATAAGGCCAAAACCAAGCAGCAGGTAAAGGATTGTACTGCCTAACACCACACCCGGCAGCGCCAGCCCTAAGCAGATGGCGGCCGAATGGTTTAGAAAAAAACGTTCTTCCCGTAGCATGTTGTTTTATTTCTTTGTTGTTGCCGACTATATATGAATATGGCTAATGTGATTTTATATTCACATAACTTGAGCTTTATGCCAAGTTGAACATATGGAACTTATCCACCTTGCAAGTCGGGCGCTGTTGGGGCTAAAAGGCCGAGATGCCCACGAGCTTTTGCAGGCAACCTGCACGCAGGATGTGCGTAAACTGGCCAACACGCCCTTACTTTACGGGGCACACTTAACGCCGCAGGGGCGGCTGGTGGGCGATTTTCTGTTTTTTGAGCAAGACGATTATTTGATGCTGGATATCCATAAAGATGCCCTGATGCATGTTGCCCGTGGTTTGCACAAGTTTAAGGCAGCCATGGATGTTTCGTTTGAAGATTTAACCGACGATTATGCCGTACTGGTAAATATGGCCACGGCCGGCGAAGGGTTGCCGGATCCGCGCCTGCCTGCGTTAGGGCGGCGGGTATATGCGCCGCAGGTGCCGACAGAGGCTGTGGATGAGATGAATTTTGAAACGGTACGTATTCAGGCAGGTGTGCCGGATGGTTGGCTGGAATCCCCAGTGGGCAAAGCGCTGCCGGCCGAGCTGGGCTTGCAGTATTTGCAGGGCATAGCCTTCGATAAGGGGTGTTATGTGGGGCAGGAAGTGACGGCAAGGTTGCAGTTTCGTGGGGCAGCTAAAAAGGCCGTTTATCTGTGCGATTATGCCGGTGATGCTGAGCCGCATACGTCAGTGACATTGGCAACAGGGAATGATGCTGGCTGGCTGGGCAGCCATGCCAATGGTATTGCTTTGGTGGTGCTGCCCACACGGCATGCGGAGAAAAATTTGTTCGTAGCGGATGTACCGCTTAAAAATCTGCGTTTGCCACCGCATGTGAAACAAGGTAAACCTGAAGCATAATTTCAAGTGAATAACGAAGAGAAAAGGTCATCTTTATGCCTGCAACATCTATGGAGCAACTGGTTAGCCTATGCAAACGGCGGGGTTTTATTTTTCAAAGCTCAGAAATTTATGGTGGGCTGAAAGGCGTGTACGACTATGGCCCCTTGGGTGTTGAGCTAAAAAATAACCTGAAGCAAAACTGGTGGCAAATGTTTGTTTATGCCCGGGACGATGTAGAAGGCCTCGATTGCGCCACGATCGCCCATCATGATATTTTTTATTATTCCGGCCACGTGGATGGCTTTACCGATCCGTTGGTGGAATGTCGCGATTGTCAGGCACGGATGCGGGCGGATAAAATGGCCGACCCCAAAGTGTGCGAAAATTGCGGCAGCACCAATGTAACCGAACCACGCGCATTTAATTTACTTTTTCCCGTAACGATGGGCCCTGTGGCCGAAAAAGGCACAAAAGCTTTTCTGCGGGGGGAAACCTGCCAGCATATTTTTGTGAATTTTAAGAATGTGATGGATAGCACAGCCCAACGGCCCCCCTTCGGCATTGCGCAGCTGGGTAAAGCCTACCGTAACGAAATTGTGGCGCGGAACTTTATTTTCCGGATGCGAGAGTTTGAACAACTGGAGCTGGAGTTTTTTGTAAAGCCCGGCACCGATGAAGACTGGTACGATCACTGGGTGGAGCAAAGTATGGCCTTCTGGCAGGCACAAGGATTAAGCCCAGAACATCTGCGGCAGGATGTGCTGACGCCGGACGACCTCCCCCACTATGCCAAAAAGACCATAGATGTAGAATATAAGTTTCCCCACGGCTTCGATGAAATTGAAAGCATCAATAACCGCACAGATTATGATCTGGGAAACCACACCAAAGCCCAGCAGGATTATACAATAGATGCGCAGGTTAAGCCCAATGCCGATAGCCATACCAAGCTGGCCGTGCAGGATCTGGATACCAAAGACTGGTATATTCCTTATGTGGTGGAGGCCTCCATGGGGTTGGATCGGGCGGTACTGGCCGTATTATGTGAGGGCTATACCGAGGAAACGCTAGACGATGGCAGCACGCGTATTGTGCTAAAACTAAAGCCGCATTTAGCCCCCATCAAGGCAGCGGTGATTCCGTTGGCCAAAAACAAGCCGGAACTGGTGGCCAAAGCCAAAGAGATAAAAAATACGCTACAGCAGTTGGGGCTGGGGCGGATTCTGTTTGAAGGCAGCGGCAATGTGGGTAAGGCTTATCGCAAGCACGATGAAGTGGGCACCCCTTTGTGCATAACTGTGGACTTTGATACGCTGGAAGATGATACCGTGACGGTACGCAACCGAGATACCATGCAACAGGAACGCATTGCCGTAGCGGCATTGTCTGCTTATGTGCAGGCCTATTACAAGGGATAACTTTTCGTGTAGCGGCCTAATTTAGGGGCGCTATCTCGCGGTTTGTGCCGTCTGCGCGGTTTCATTGCCCAAACGCCACAGGGGTTTTGGTTTGTTCTGATGACGAGCTGATAAAGGCGTGCAAAATGTTGACTTTCCATGCCAGCTCCTTAAAATGCTAACTAAGTTAAATGATAAAAAGAATCAAACATGCCTCTGTTCCGTTCACTTGCCTTTGCTGCTTTACTGGCCACATTCTCCACCGCCCATGCAGATTGGGTGCGGGTGGGCACCATCTCCGACTCT
>CAZDNZ010000026.1:0-11147 GCA_964506925.1 uncultured Pseudomonadales bacterium
GGCAAACTTGTTTGCCGAGGAGCCGAGCGTAAACAGGGCGATATACAGCTATAACGAAGCCACGGTGGCGCTTTTTTCAGCAAAAGTATTTTATATCCATTTTGCCGAAATAAATTCGTCAAAATGTCCCGGGTTCCAATTTTACCCTGCGGCGGTCTGTGACCATACCGCCGGCCGGAGCCCGTTACTATTCCTCTCCGCCATCTTTTGCGCAGCAAAATACGGCGGATCCGGCATAGCTAGCCCGCTGGAGCGGGCAGATATTTCTTTTCAGCACATTTGTTGACCTGCATCTTGCCATTTGATTAACTCTGATTATAGGAGAAATTTTATATGTCATCAGAGCGTTTTCAAATATTTGGTGCGGTTTATCTGGCTATGTTGAGAGAGAATCAGGTTTTTTTATTATGCAGAGCAAATACTGGCTTTAGAGATGGCTGTTGGTGTCTACCTTCTGGCCATATTGAAAAAGGTGAAACGCCAGAGGAGGCAGCCATAAGAGAAGCAAAAGAGGAAGCAGGCGTGGATGTAAAGGCAAGAAATTTAGAGTTTGGTTGCACACTATTCAGAATGGGTTACGGGGGTCGAGAGCGCACTTACGCTGATTATATGTTTGTTGTAAAATCATGGCAGCAGGAACCTTACAATTCGGAGCCCGCTAAAGCATCGGCCGGGCGCTGGTTTGACCTTGATGAACTACCTGAATCCATAATTGGGGCACAAAGCCTTATGCTTACAAACTACAGTAAACGTTTATATTATTGTGCAATCTCAGAACCAGAATTTTAAAGCTGTTGTCGTTTAACGATATGTTGCTCACAACGCCTCTTCCGCCATCACCTGCGTAATAGGCACAACCTGAAACCCGCGTGCTTCCAATGTAGGTAGCCATTTTAGTAGAGCGCGCACCGTTTCTGGGTGGGGGTGGCCAATGCCAATGGCGGTGCCATCCCGCGCCGCAATGCGTTCCAATTTATGCAGATAAGAAGCAATTTCTGTTTCATCTATGAAGTGATCAATAAAGACATCTCGGTGCATGATGGGAATATCAAAATGGGCTGCTAAATGGCGGGATGCCGGGCGGGATGTGGTGACACTATCCAGAAAAAACAGCTTTTCCCGTGCCAATTCATTCAGGATAATTTCCATTATATCGCGGCGTTGTGTAATTTTACTGCCCATATGATTATTAACCCCCACTGCCAGATTTTTAAGGGCATCCAGATGTATATTTGTGTTTTGTTGTACAGCAGCGGGCGACATTTTAGCTAGAATAGCGTTAGGGCCCGGGTCGGCGGTGCTTTCTGGCTCCATGGGGAGGTGAATCATAATCTCGTGGCCTTTCAGGCGGGCTAACTGTGCTTGATATGGTGTGGAGCGGCCATAAGATAAAAACGCAAATGTAATACTGGGCGGTAATTGTTCGATGGCTGCAGCAGAAAGGGGGCCATGGACGCCAATATCATCCAACACAATAGCGATTTTTCGGGTAGGTTGTGCCACCAGATTGGCTGACGAGGCGTTGCGTACCCAACGAGGCACGCCGGTATAAGCTGGCCGGTTTGCCCGTTTTTCTGCCGGTTCTTTGGATAGTTCTTCTGACGGTTCTGCCGGTGGAAACCAGTCGCGACTGGGGGTTTTAGCCAACCAAGTTTGGCGCGGTGGCGCACTATATTGGTATATATGCCCATGCAACTGTGTCATGGGCATTAGTTGCGCGCGCCAGGTGGGTGCGCGCCAAAATGCAAGCGCCAAAATAAAGATAGCCAGCCCCAAAAAAAGGCAGCCGTAAGACAAAAAAGTAAGCCACGGCTTTTCTTGCCAGTCGCAGAGTTCTGCATGAGATAAGGGGATACGCATGGCACGCAGTGTAGCGCAATACGCGCCATGCGGAAAAGTTAAATTAGAATAACTACATTAACGAAAGCTTGGCTGTGGTTGTTTTTCCCCACAAAGCCAGGGCTTGTACCACATCTATGGCGCGTTGCAGTTGGTAATCCAGTTCATTCTTTTCTGCATCGCCAGACGTCCGGTTTTTGTTATCCTCTTTTTCGCTATCGTTGGCGCTATTTGCCTTGTCTCTGTTCAGTTCCAAATGGCCGCGCAGTGTGGCCTCGGAAGGAAAGCCTTCATTATCCACTTCTTTCAGCTGGCGCAGTTGTTTAACTTCAATATCAGGTTCAATCCCCTCTGCTTGAATACTGGTGCCAGATGGCGTGTAGTATAGCGCTGTGGTTAGGCGCATACCTGCCCCTTGTGGCAGATGCATAATGGTTTGCACACTTCCTTTACCGAAGGATTTTGTACCCAGCACAATAGCCCGTTTATGATCTTGTAGGGCGCCGGCCACAATTTCGGAAGCGCTGGCACTGCCACCATTGATAAGCACAACAATCGGACGATTATTTAATACATCGCCAGAACGGGCGTTGTAGCGCGCATTCTGATTGGTAAGGCGTCCCTGTGTGGAAACAATTTCACCTTTTTCCAGAAAAGAATCGGCCACCGCCACAGCCTGTGTTAATAAACCACCGGGGTTGTTGCGCAGATCCAGAACCACACCTATAAGTGGCTCGCCATTTTCTTGTTCCAGTTTGTTCAGGTGCTGCCGCATCGTCGCATCGGCATTATCGTTAAAGGTGGTAATACGAATATAGCCAATACCATTTTTTTCAAGGCGAGATTTTACCGGCTTAATTTCAATTACATCTCGCGTAATGGTTACATCAAACGTCCGCTGTTCGTCTTCACGGAAAATTTTTAACACAATATCGGTGCCGACTTCGCCGCGCATCCGATCAACAGCATCTTTTAGCGTCAGGCCTTGGACATCTTCGTCGTCTATTTGAATGATGAGGTCGCCAGACATAATGCCTGCGGCATAGGCCGGCGTATCTTCAATGGGCGCCACAACTTTTACCAACCCTTTTTCCATGGTTACTTCAATACCCAATCCCCCAAATTCGCCAGCGGTTTGTTCGCGTAAGTCTGCAAAATCTTCTGGGCTTAAATAGGCCGAGTGTGGATCGAGTGATGACAACATGCCGCCAATGGCGGATTCAATTACCTCTGTTTCAGTAACTTGTTCAACGTACGAAGTTTTAATACGATCCAGCACCTGCGCAAAAATATCCAGCTTGTCGTAAACAGCTTGCTCGGTGGCTATACTGGTAAGGGGGAGTAGCAAGAAAAAAGCCAGAAGTTTCATGGAGGGTATTTACCTATTTTTGTTGATATATTGGTTGGTTCTCGTGGCCGGAGAACCCGTCTGGCCGTATATTCTTGCCAAACGCGTTTATTTATAAAGCATCTTGCCCCAAAAACAAAGGCAGCGCAACAGCTAAAGCTGTCATGAAGCAGGTTTATCTGTACGGTGCTTTTGCCATAACGGCCACAAAGCCAGCATAAATAAAAACGTCAGTGGCATCAGCCCAAATGTTTTGAAGGCGACCCATATATCTGTACTGAATGACCGCCAAACGATTTCGTTGAGGATAGCCAGCAAAACAAAATAAAGCCCCCATGCCAGCTGAAAAAGAAACCAGCCACGATCCGAAAGGGCAAAAACATCGCCAAACAAACGCTGCCAAATAAGGATACGCAACGGCAAACACCCAAGCAGGATAACGGCAAACAAGGTATTTGTTATGGTGGGTTTCATTTTAATAAACACCGGATCTTGTAAATATAAAGTAATGCCGCCCATGCCCAGCACAAATATGCCGGTAATCAGGGGCATAACGGGAATGCGTCCGTATAGCCACCGGCTCAGGGCGAGGGAAACAACCGTTGCTGCCATAAATCCAGCGGTGGCTGCAAAAATATCGCTATACTGATTCACCACAAAAAACAGAATTAGCGGCCCCATCTCCAGCAATAATTTCATTATCTCTTTCATGGTCTCTCCTCATATAAAAAACGGGGCTGCACCACATCGGGCAGTTGGCCAAGCAGGGTGCCGGCAGTGATGGCATCCCCCCGGCGTACCATCACCCGCTCCAACCCGCCATAAACCCCAAAGCGTTGTTTGCTGTATTGTACAATAATGACTTGTCCATAGCCAGATAAACGCCCAATGTACGTTACATCCCCCCCTTTTTGTGCATAAATGGGGGCAGCCGGTGGTTTGGCCGAATTATGAGGGGCCGCATCGGCATGAAATACATTTTGAAACTGTGCCTGTGCCGAGGTTAAGCGGGCTTGGGTTTGGTGTTGTAATTGCTGCAGTATCCCTTGGCGGGGCAGGCTGGCCTGAAAGGCATCGGCCAACGCCGGCCGCAGAGCCCGCCGCACCAGGTTACGCAATAACACATGCTGTTCAGCCAAAGTATTGAGCACATCCTGCTGAGCCAACTGCGCCTTGTAGCTTAATGTCGCATGGGCATAAGGCCAAGCGAATACCAGAGGTAGTAGCAAACCCCAGCACAGGCCGCGTAGGTAAACCGTATATTTCACATGGGCACGTTAGGCGGCGTCGGATGAATTTGTCAAGGTATCCGGCAGGTTTGCACACCACATATCATCCAGTTTGTACAGGTTGCGTGTGTCTTCCTGAAACAGGTGCAAAATGATATCGCCCGCATCAACCACCACCCACTGGCCGTCTGTCAGCCCTTCAAACCTTACTTGCAGGCCATAGTGTCTAAAAATATCGGCGGCGGCTTGGGCTAATGCCGCCACATGCCGGTCGGATGTACCTGTGGCAATCACAAAGGCATCGGCCAGTACTGATTTACCAGCCAGGTGAATATGCCGAATGTCCTCAGCCTTTTTGGCATCAAGGGCGATTGTTATCTCTTGCAGCAAATGTGCTGTTTCAGAAGGCATATGTGGGGTGTCTGCGCTAGAAGTTGGTGCGCTTGGGGTCTGGAAGCGGGATGTTACCGCATGCAGTTGCGTACTGATGAGTATTCTCCTTTTAGGTATTTGGGATATATGATGCATAAAACATGCCGGTATGTATACCAACGCAGTTTTGCAGGTGCAAAAGCGCGGCGCATAAAAAACAAATTTACGACCCATTGCATGTAATCTGAATATAATCCCATTTAATCTAAAATGCAAGCGCAGACTGTGTATAAGTCTGTGGATAAAGTTGCCATATTAGCGGCTAAAAAACGCACGGTAACCAGCTATCCGCTCGAGCGGCGGATTCACAAAACGAACATGCCATGATGTTTCTTCATAAGGGCCCAGCACGGGGTTTTTAATTTGCACAGGCCAAAAGTCTAGCTCTACGCGCCGTTCGTCTAACAGCTGTAACCTTATTTTAGGGATAGTTATTTCTGCATCTGTGGTGTTGGCCACTTTGCCTTCAAAGGTTAATACCACTAAATCACCATCTTGGCTGACCGTTTGTTCAATATCACGCATCACCAGGCCATTAGGGGCTTCTATCATGCCGGCGGTGGCATTGGGCTCGGCAATATAAAAACGGGTTGCTGCCGCATTTTCATAGTCTGGCGGTAGGAAAAGATAAGCCAAGCCGCCACCGCTTACAGCAAGTATAAATAATAACCCTATGGCTATAATAAGTGTGCGTGCATTCAAAAAGGGGGTTGTTTGGGATATATCCTGTTCAACTTGTGGCCGTGGGGGCAGGGGCGGCGTTGCGGATGATGGCTGTGTGGTATCCTCTAGCGGTTCCTGAAACCATGTGCCACCGCATTCGGCGCAACGCATGGAACGGCCGGCACCAATTTGTTGTGCCGACAAATTATACCGGGTTTGGCAGTGCGGACAGGAAACAACGGCCATATTTTATCGTTTTTTGTTTACTTCTGTTTACTTTTCAACGTCTGCACATGCGGTTGCAGCATGCAGAGGCTTTGCATCACAAAAAGATGCCTATATGCTACATTTGCAGATAATCCATGTTCAAACAAGTTTACCGTGTTTTATGGGCTGTATAGCCTGTTGCAGCGTGAGAAAATTGAAACAGCTGCGCTTGCGGTTCAGCTGAACATGAGGCAAAGTAAACATTATGGTTCGCTTAGAAAATATTCATTATACCTATCCGGGGGCGCAGGCTGGCACATTGCAGGGTATTAGCTGCGCTTTGCCCGAAAATTCCTTTCATTTTTTAACCGGGCCCTCAGGCTCTGGCAAAACCACGCTGTTTAATATTCTCACCCTAAACCTGCGTCCTACCTCTGGTTATATGCAGCTTATGCACCAGAATCTCCGCAACCTAGATGATGAACAGATTGCGGGTATTCGGCGGCGCATGGGCATTGTGTTTCAAGATTTTCGCCTGCTGAATACCTTAAGCGTACGCGAGAATGTACTCCTGCCCCTCACGTTACATGGCACCCCAACCAGTGCACAGGATAAATGCGTGGACGATATTCTGGATTGGGTCGGCCTTGCCCACCAGCGAGATGCCACGCCGGACGCGCTTTCTGGTGGTGAAAAACAGCGCGTGTGCATTGCCCGTGCTGTGGTGAACCGGCCTCGCCTGTTGATTGCGGATGAACCAACAGGTAACGTGGATGCTGCCATGGGGCGCAAAATTATGCACCTGTTCTGCGAGCTGCATAAACATGGCACAACCGTTATTCTGGCCACCCACGATCAGAACATGATTCAAACTTTTCAGAAAAGCCATAACTTTGGGTGCTTACTCCTGCAGAATGGGCGGCTGCTGCGGCGGGTGCGTACAGGGCAGAGTGTCACGGAAACTGTCTCAACCACAGCTGCGAAGGCTGCCTGATGCCACGGGGGGCAGCAACCCAGAAATTATCTTGGCAACGGCCAGCGGCTAAAGCTGTTTCCTTAGCGCAGGATCAGGCCTTCCGCCTTTTATTCTGGCTCACTTTTTTGGTATGCCTCCTGATGATGACCATGACCACAGGCATTTTTACCCTCCAGAATTATTATAAAGCCTGGCAGCTTTCCCGGAGTCAGGAAATGGTCGTCTCTTTTTTGGGGGATTCCTCTGCCGAAGTCATAACGGAAATCGCACAAACGCTTGAACAAGCATCGGGCGTCGCAAATGTGCAGCGTTTGCCAGCTGCGCAGGTACAAGATTTAATCGCGCCATACATCAGCACCGCGCAGCCGCAAAGTCTTCCTATTGTTTTTTTGGTGGAGAGTGGCGACAATTTCTCACGAGAAAATTTGCAGGAGGCGCTATTGATGATAGATCCCACCATCCAGCTTGATAGCGCCGAAGAAGCCCTGCAACCTGTAGCGGCGCTGGTGCGGATGGTACAGCAGGGCGGCCTGATATTCATGCTGGTTTTGGGGGGGCTGTTGGCACTCATGTTACGGATGACCGTTATTGCCGGTATTCAGGGGCAAAAACGTGCGCTCGATGTATTATCGGTATTGGGGGGCACGCCGCGCAATATTACAGATTTGCTGATGGCGCAAATCTGGCGGCAATTATTACGCAGCTGGCTAACCGCAGCCATAATGGTGTTCGGTTCTGCCAGCCTGCTGTTGTTTTTGCAGCCAGCTTTGGCGGCTAAGCTGTGGGGCTGGCCACTGCTGGGAGGCATCTTATTTGGTACAGTGCTGCCAGTCTCTGCTATGCTGTTTACCCAGCGGACAACCCGCAAACTAATCAGGAGCGCATGATGTTAAGATTTTTTGTGGTTTTTTATCGGGTTGGCGGCCTTTTCCTTACGTTATATCTGCTGGGTTTTTTGTCGTATGTGCAGCTTTATCCGCGTGCGTATGCCCAGCCAGATACCACAACCATAAACACCATGGATGCTTATGTGGTGCTGACCGGTGATGCAAATCGGGTAGAAGCAGGGCTGGATATGCTGCAGCAAAACCCGCGTCCATTGCTGATCAGTGGTGTGCATCCAGATGTCCAGATGCGTGAGCTTACGCAGGCGCGGGCGTTAAGCCAAGCCTTGGAAGATTTAATTGTGCTCGATTATACGGCCCAGAGCACCAAGCAAAATGTAGCGGCCACCCGCGCCTGGGCAGAGCTTAAGCAGGTGCAACACATTGGCCTGTTAACATCCAATTACCATATACCTCGGGCGCAACTGCTGTTTTGGTTGTTTGCCCCCCATTTACAAATAACCCCCATCGCGCTGCCAACCGAGCGTAGCTGGTGGTTTGTTTGGCGGGAATACAATAAGTTATTGGTGGCACCGTTTTTAAGTTAATCAATTTATGATATAGTCGTTTAACTTTGCATTTACACAGTTAAACGACTATGTCTGCGTGGTATCACGCAGACCAAACGCAAGGCTTCTCTTTGGCTTTGCCAAAGAGAGGCGAGCGATTTGACAACTTAACAATGTGTCATTGTTAAGTTAAATTAGTATATAGGAAAAGATATGTTCGTAAATCGTTTTATCTGGCTGAGCCTTTTGTTTGTGGTGGTGTCGTGCCAGTCGTCGCCACGCTATACGCCGCCTACAGTATCGTTAACGCCGGGGGCTGTGGCCATTAGTGCCTATTTGCGGGGGCAAATGGCCGCCAAAGTGGCAGATTATCCGGCCGCGGCGCAAGCCTATCTGGATGCTGTTTCTGTAAATACCACCGATACAGAT
Source organism: uncultured Pseudomonadales bacterium (assembly GCA_964506925.1). Taxonomy (GTDB): domain Bacteria; phylum Pseudomonadota; class Alphaproteobacteria; order UBA2136; family JAPPOO01; genus CAZDNZ01. The sequence goes on from CAZDNZ010000026.1 coordinate 8,517, forward strand.
CTGCGTCGCAAAGCCATGGATTACAGCATTGCTGCCGGCAACATAGACACAGCCCTGCGTTTGGCGCGTACCATTCCCGCCGAAGCCGAACCGGGCAGCATGGCCTATTTACTCCAGATGGTGGCGGCCGTCCGTGAGAATGATCAGGAAGCAGCGCAGCAATTTATGCAGCGGGCCCTCCAAACAGCGCCAGACATGATGCACTTTTTAATACTGGCAGCTTATCTGGACGCCGAAGATCCAACGGCACTGGCCGCGCATCGCAAAAAATTGGCCGCAAAGAATGTCAGCCCTATTCTGCAGGCACGGCTCAAGTATCATCTGGGGCGGCTTGCTTGGCTGGCCAACGATGAGGCGCAAACACGCAGCGCATGGCAAGAAGCGTACGAGCTAGAGCCGGGGGCTTTATTTACCGCCCTGCATTATGGCCGCTTGTTGGAATCGGATGGGGCGACAGCAGAAGCCCGTAAGGTGTATCAAACATTTTTGGAGCGTCATGGTAATACTCTGCTGTTGCATCATGTTATGCAACGGTTGGCGGCAGGCCAGCCACCACCGCCCGTGATGACCAATAGCCTAACGACCAACATGAACGAAACCCTGTTTGGCTTGGGTATGCTGCTTTGGGCGCAAGATTTACACATGGCGGCGCAACAGGCTTTGCAGGTTGCCCTTTACGCGCAGGAAACGCCATATGTCCGGTTTTATTTGGGCCTGTTGAACGAGCATGCTGGCCGGCACGCCGTGGCGGCGGCGCATTTTCAAAAAGTACCACTGGCGGGGCCAGCGGGGCTGGCAGCACATATGCGGTTAGGCGAAACCTATCGGCAGCAAGGCCAACACACCAAAGCCCGGCAACTTTATGTCGCTTTGCTGGCTTTACATCCGGACGTGCCGGTTATCTATGATCAACTGGCAAACTTGGCGCGAAACAAACAAGATTTTCCCACAGCTATTCATTATTATACGCGCCTGCTCGAGCAATTAAAACCGGATGATAAAGATATTCGCTTTCAGACCCTATATGCCCGTGGTGCCGTGTACGAGCGTATGGGCAATGTGACGCTAGCCGCGCAGGATATGCAGGCTGCGCTCAAGTTGCGTCCGGATGATGCAGATGTATTGAATTACTTAGGCTATATGTGGCTGGATGCTGGCAAGCATATTGATAAAGCCTTTGCCATGGTGAAAAAAGCCCTTCAGCAAAAGCCGAACGATGGTGCCATTCTGGATTCTGTGGGGTGGGGGTATTATCAAAAAGGCCAGTACGCGCAAGCCCTTTTGTACATTCAGCGTGCACAGCAGATTTTACCTGATGACCCCACGATTATTGAGCATCTGGGCGATATTCAGGATAAACTGGGTAATCCCACCAAAGCCCGTCAGTATTGGCAGCAAGCGTGGGACATGGGGCCCGTCGGTGAACGGGAGAAGAAACGCTTGCGACATAAGCTAAGGTTCTGGTAAGCCACTATAGATGAAAGCACAGACAAAACGCAGGATAAAAAAGACACCAGCGTTACATAACTATACTTTACGAAAGAAAGGGTTCCTTATGAAATACATCACCACATGCACTTTGGCTTTAATGCTGCCGCTGGTGGCACAGGCCACAGATGAGGAAATGGGCACAAATGTGTTGGGCAGCAGATTTATGGAAATGGATGCAAACGATGATGGTTTTGTCACCAAACCAGAGCTGATGAAAGTGCACGAAGCTAAAATTGATCAAATGTTTAGCCACGCAGATACGGATAAAGATGGCAAATTATCCAAAGAAGAAATGCACAGTAGCGTAAAAGATATGATGAAAAAAATGCGAAATCGTATGCGTAAGCATCAGGAAAAAATGAACGATCAATAGCCAAAATGGATGATGCAACCATGACCCAACCCACCAATCAAGGTCAAAAGCAGGATAATGCCCAGCTGACCCACTGGCTTGAACAGTGTGGCGCAGGAGATAAAACAGCCTTTCGTCAGCTGGCGCGTGCTTTGGGGCAACGCATGTTTGGTTTGGCCTTGCGCCTGACCAATTACGATAATGCTGCCGCCGAAGATGTGGTGCAGGAAGCCCTGATTAAATTGTGGCAGATAGCACCTAAATGGACCTCTGGCGGTTCGGTGAGTGCGTATGCCAGCCGGCTGGTTTATACCACAGCTATGGATATGCACCGCAAAAAACGCCCCACTGATGAACTATCTGAAGATTTTGGGGTGGCGGAAACAGCCACTGAGGGCATTGTGCGCCGCGAGCAACGACAAGGCATTATTGCTGGTATGAAAGCATTGCCTCAGCGGCAGCAAGAGGCTGTGTTGTTATCCTACTTCCATGAGCAAAGCCAGCGGGAGGTTGCCGATGCCATGGGCACCACAGAAAAAGCGGTAGAAAGTTTACTGGTACGCGCCCGTAAAACATTGGCCGTACACATGCCACAGCATTTGCAAGAAGGAGGGTATCTGCAATGAACCTGCAAAACACAGCTGTATTAACAGAAGAACGCCTCAATACAATGATCGAGCACGCCCTACAAAGGCCTCAGCAACCTGTACCGAAGGGACAAATTCTTTTATTCAAACGACCAGTGCTTTGCATGAGCACCGGCGCATTTGTGGCTGCGGCGATGGTAT
>CAZDNZ010000027.1:0-11132 GCA_964506925.1 uncultured Pseudomonadales bacterium
AAAGATGCAGATGGCTCAGGTGCTTGCTTTATAACCGCGTTATTGCCCCGTATGCAGGCCTGCCATAATTACGAATGTACATCGTTTGATAACGGTCCGTTGGTGGATATGGGTAAAGTGATTGCCTCTGTTCACCCTATTGCTGGTAAAATATTGAATGGTCCGGGGGATGCGCTGCAAGAAGTCCTCAGGAAAATTACATATGCCCAGGCTCAGCTGGCGGCGCTTAAGGTGCCATCAGAAATGACCGAAGAAGCCACCACAAGCACACTTGCCAGTAACAACATAGAATACTTTACTTACGATTATCAGCCAACCATGTTCGGTGAGGCCAAAAAGACAGAAACCCCTAAAGCAAACAAAGCGTTTTTGCAATTTATGGGCTGTAACGATAAAAACTTGGATCCCCTCATCACTTTTAAGACATATGCCAGAATTCTCAAAAGAGATTACAATGTGGATATGGACGTAGCTGGTTTAGAGCAAAAACTGAAAAAAGATACCCAAGATTTTATGAAGCTGGTCAATATTGGGCCCGAGCCATCTGATGCGGCAGCTCTGGCGCGCCACAAAGAAGTAACTGGCCTGGATTTGCCTGCCACAAAAGATATGCTGGAAGATGCATTAAATTGTGCCTTAAATTACCATATTCATGTTTCAATTGATCAGCACCTTCGTGTGCAGGCTTTATTATCCAATGATGTAAGGGAAAACTATTACGATACAGTGGCCGTGGAAGTAGCTGGCTTTGTAGGAAATATGGTGCTGCAGTTTATTTTGAGCGAAATTGAAGCAGCCGAAATAGAGTTGCTCCATAACAAAGAAGACTTACAGCCCTATGCCAATAATGAAGCCGATTGTGACAACGCAAAGCTGTTATCGTTAGCGCAAGTTAGACAGGCGAGAGAAAACGGTACGCTACAGGAAAAACACAAATGTGAGATCGGACTTTCGGTGGCCGACTCAGTAGAAAAATCAATTCAGTCGGTCAAAAACACGCTACAGCGGCAAATTACCGCTTTTTCTGTAAAGCTTAATCAGCGCAAGCGGGTAACAGAAATTAACACCAGGCTTGAAGCATTAATGCCAAGATCTGTGAATCGTTAACCACGCCATAACTTTTAGGCTGCATTGCCCCCCCCCTTGCCACCCCTCTTATGTTGCGGTAAAGTCGCGGTGTAAAGGGGTGAATTATACTGTGCAAACGCTCTATTTTCAGGACAATATTGGTGTGCCAGCCGTTGTTTATGATCTCGAAAAAGGCGAGAATCCAGCTTTTTTAGCGGCGCCGTTGCTACCCGATGTGGCGCGCGCTACGCCTGCCGATATTGTGGCATGGCAGGCGATGCGTTTGCCACTAGCTATGTGCACCAATGGTCACAATGTCATCCATGATACAGCGTCAGGCGTGCCCTATGCTGTTCCGGTATCCCCCTGCTTTGTGCGGGATTTATCAGGCCGAGTCATTTATACAGGCACGGGGCCAGAGGCCAAATCCGCCACAGAGTGGCTGCATAATCCGGCTGTTACCTTTCCCCGTGGCTGCCACGATGTAACGGCCGAAACGGTAAATGCCGAAAAAATAGAGCAGGTGTTCCTGACAGAAATCCGCACATTGGAACGGGCTTGGACAGCTGATTTTTCGCAATATAACGATGATAAAACCATGGCGCGAGTGCCGGATTATAGGGGATTAAACCTGTATCCTTACAAAATGCGGCCAGATACATTTTATCTGGATGGGTTTCGCTTGCCGCAAACAGCTTGCCTGTATGCCCGTACAGTTGCGGCTGCCACAGACGTGGCGGCCAACTTTATGCAGCAATGGCACCAGCGGCCGGAAGAGCAAACATATGCCGATTTCTATGAAAAAAACCAAGGTGATACGTGGTACGAGCAGCTTTTTTTGCAGGGTGTAACCATCATCCCTACCTTCGAGGCGGCGAATGGCTACAACAAAGTGGGAACAGATTACGCATTAGAAGATTATTGGCCCGGGCGTGCTGTGGCTGGCCTTCATGAAATAACCGAAGAACGCCCCGCTGCGGCGCCACCCGGCACTATTCTGGATGTGAAGCAGCCAGGCTATATGACAACAGACGCTATCATGCCAGCGCAGGTGGTGGTTAGTGATGGCAGTGGGTATCAAAGCCCCCTACAGGACGCCCCCAGCCCGCAACAGCCGGACGTGCGTCTTTCTCACCCGCGCACAACCACCCGGTGGCACCAATGCTGGTTGCCTACGCATCCGGCGCATTTTGAGGCACCGGCTATTTGGGGTTGGTGTCAACAAACAGGTCAATTTATACAGCTTGCCGGGCCACTGTGGGACCCATTGCATTATACGTATGCCTCTACGCCGCATATTTTGCGGGCTTTGCGCCAAACCCCGCAAGGCCAGTTTGCCCATGTGCCGGAAGAGATGCAGCGCCGGTTTTTCCCGATTATACCCCAACGAGAGTACGAAACACTTTCTGTGTCCACCATGCAGGCACGCCAAGCTGCCGGCATGCAGCTGCAGGGCAGTGTGGATCGGGTGGTGCTGCCCGAGCCAGCCGCCGGCATTGGGTATCATCCCTTGCCTCCATTTTACGAGTTTGAAGAAAACCCCTTCTGGCGCACGGTCGAACCTGCTACGCCCCCAGCTGATGTGCCAGATAACATAGCCCCCGTGATTAAAAGTACCGTGACGGCGCATATGGGAAGTGACAATTTTGTTACACTTGATGAAAATCCACCGCCAGATTTATTTCAAGATGCGACCGGGGAAGCACTCACCGATTACCCACATCTCACCCGCTATTTTCCCCCAAATACCCTCCCGTTTCCCGCTTACTGCCCCCTTGTATTGCGCGATAAGCCAGAAAGCGAGATCAGCCGGAACATTCGGCGGGCAACCGGGGGAAAAACAACGGAAACGCAGCAGGATGCCTGCCGCCCGGGGCTGGCCACAGATATGCGGCAATTTCGGGAAAAAGCATTGGCATGGCAGCGTTTACGCCACCGGCTGTTCCGCAAATACCCCGCCGCTTGGATTCATGCTTGGTGGTATCGGCAAGATCCTGATACAGTAGCAGAAAAGGCACGTAAACAGCAGTTGCCGCCTACAGATGTGTCCTTATCAGCACAGCCAACACCTGTCGGCACGCAAAAGACGCTTGCGCGAACAGATAATCCGCGCCAAACCCCTGAAAATAGGATAGGATAGTTGCTATGGCCAACGATAATCAAACCAAAAACAACGCGCAGAATGGCAAAGAAAAAGCCAAAGTAGGCGGCAAGCAGCTTGTTGAAAAATTTAAAGGTTTACCGCGCAATGCGCAGGTCGCCATCATTATTGGTGTGGTGGTCTTTTTACTCATTGTATTTTCTGGTGGCGAGGATGCTGCGCCACCACAGCAAAATGAAAGCACTTTAACCACCCGCCAAGCTGTGCAGGCAAACCAGAATGATGCAGATGAGGTTTTTTCGGGTCTAGACTTGGACGAACCCGGCCTGATGCGCCAATGGTTTGAGCAAAATCAGCAGGATTTAGCCAATATGCGCGAAAGTTTGAACGAAAAGATTGAAGGTCAGGAAGAAGATATTGAACGGGCTCTGCAGCGCAATAACCAGTTGCAGCAGGAAATGCAGCAAGTATTGCAGGATTTTCGTAGTGAAATTCAGAATCTACGCCAGCAAGATCAGCGCGACCGGGAAGTGCTAAACCAGATTGCTGAAGAAACCCGTCGTCTGCAGTTAGATGCCCCGGCGCAAGGGCAAATGGAGCAATTGCCGGCAAACCGCCCCCGCAGCAGGATATCGCAGACCCCTTTAGGTAGCACCGACCTGGCGGGCGCAAACAACCAGGCACTACTCAGCCCCGTGGTGGATACCCTCGAAGGGGGACGTCGACCCAATAATGCCCAAAGGGTCAATAATAACCAACAGCCGCCATCTGCTGAGGACAAGGCAGAGGAGCGCTTGCCGTTTGTGCCCCCGCTGGGATTCATTAAGGTAACCCTTTTAAATGGTGTGGATGCTTTGGTAGGGGGCACACCAACCCCCTCTTTGGCGCGGGTACATGGCCAGTATAAAACAGCGATGAACAGCGCTGTTAACCTAGATGGCTGCTATATGCTCATTGAATTTAATGGGGAAATTTCTACCGAACGTGCCATAGGTAAGCCTAGCCGCATGACATGTGTGTACCCCGATCAGGGGGCAGTAACGTATAGTTTGTCCGGCTATGTTGTTGATGCGCAGGATGGTATTATTGGCGTCCCCGGCGTGTTCTATGAAGGAGATGCCACCCGTCTAGCCGCTGCAATGGCCGCAGATTTTGCTGCCGGAGTGTCTCAGATTATTGAAAGTAACCAAAATACATTTACGGTGAGCGATGAAGGCACATCCCAGAAAACGCTAACGGGTGATGAATTGAAGGCCGAGCTAGCTGGCGGTGTTGGTAATGCCGTCAGCAGCTTGCGGGATTACTTGTTTGAGCGGGCAAACCGCGTGGTACCATTCATTCGTTTGGATGCTACCAGAACATTACATGTTGTATTACTATCTGGCATAGAATTACGCGATGAAGGCGAGCCGTGGTCTCGTCTGTTTGCGGCGGATTAAAAAAGGGGGCATAAAAAATGAAACAAACCTACCTGCTTACACTTATGTTACTGGCTTTTGGCTTGGCCGGGTGTAAATATTATGGCTCGGCCCTGCCGCCAGAGTATCCGTTATCTATGGATGATGCAGCGGATATTGCCAACGATAAAACAGCCGCAGCCGGCGGTGCGGCACGCCCTGTGGTAAAGCAGCCGTATCGCCCACGTATAGAGCAACCAGCCTATCTGCCAGAAAAAGAGTTGGCGCTCGTCTCGCCGCCACAAACGTTGCTTTTATGGAACTATCCCCATATTACCGAGGATAATCAGCGTATTTTTGGGAGCTGGTCGACAATCTTTATTGAAGATCGTTACCGCTGGGTTGCCCCAGCCAATGCCCTGCCAGCGGATGAGGTTATCAGGGCACCGCAGGCTTTTCCGCCATCATCATGGCAGGGTATGCCAGGAACACCATAGGCATAGCCTAATTGAAAGCTAAAGAATAATAACATGTTTGAAGATAGTCTCAACACACCAAACAGACCAAACCGGATAGGGGAACAACTCCCCTATTTTGAGTTTGAAGATGACCCGAACTCACCGTTTCACCGGGTGCATCTTTTGCAGGATGGTGGCTTGGGTGTTTGCTGGAAAACGCCGGTACCCCCAAGTTATTCTTACGATGAAGGGCATCTGATTACCACCAACGAGTGGCGCACGTTTCTGGAGGGATTGCCGCCGGATTATGAAGCCCAAATTATCATCACCTCGCACAATAATTTGCTGGATAAAATGCGCCACTATTTATCCCGCAGCCCAGAGGAAGAGCGTCCACGCTACTTACGGGAAGCCCGCGCGGAAAAAATTCTGGAGGCAGGGTATCGTGGCTATGCATTAGCCGAAAATGCTTATTCCATGCTGCGGGACTCATATATGGTGATTACCCTGCGCGGGCCCGACCAAATGCACAAGCTAGGTGCTATGGCGGTTTTTGTGAATGCGGCCTATCAGGCGTTAGCGATGGGCGTGCAAATGCTGGGGTTTCAGGAAGCCAAGTTTATTAGCCGTATGCTGGATGGCATTATGAAAGAAAGCATGGCAGATTTTCGGGAAACCCTGATGAGTGCAGAAAATACCTTAACGGGTATGTTTAACCTGCACCGGATGTCTCTGGAAGAATTAAAAGAACACTATTGGACGACTTACTGCCCGAGTTACAAAGATCCAATACAAAAAATAACCGTAGATAAAAATACCGATTATAACGAACAGTTGTTCCCTCAGCCCATCGAGCATGAGCATGATCTGGTTCAAATAGGCAACGATTACTTTGGTGTGGTCATGATGGCCATGATGCCTGATGCCGTAGATACCGACTATTTGGGCATTATCCGGCGGACGTTGGTTACCCAGCATTCTGTGTTTATTAATTTTACACAGGCCAACCAAACCATGGAGAAAATGAAGCTAACCGCAGGTGCCGAGCTGCGGCGCCGGATAGCCGGTGCTTTTAATAAGGAAGAAGCCACTGCCTATGGCGAAGAAGCCAGCCAAGTTAAATATCGGCTGTTTGACGGCCGCAAAATTATGTTTGCTATGCTGGGGGTTATTATTCACGGCTACTCGCGTGAGGACGTGGAAGACCGCATGCTGCGTGTTAATGCCAATTTCAAAAAATTATCTGTGGTGCCAGATGTAGAGCGGGGCATGGCACTGCATGCTCTCAGTTACTCTTTTCCGCTGGTGTGGCGGCAAAAATATAGCAAGCCATTTGCCCGGACCCGCCGGGTACTCAGCGATGATATTGCTGACCTTGTGCCTATTCACGGCCACTGGGGCGGGCATAGCCAGCCGCACACCGAGTACGAAAAGCATATGCCCCAGTCTATGTACGTTAACCGCGATGGTGAAGTGACTTTTTTTGACCATACATCGCCCGAGTTCGTCAACTGGCACTATGCCATTACGGGAACGTCTGGTTCTGGTAAGTCGTTCGCTGTGGTGGATTTAACGTTGCAGTTGTTTTCTGCTGGTATTGAAAAACAATACCTGATGACCATTAAAGACGATTACGACCGCTTTGCCGAAACCATGGGGCGGCTGATTGTGGTGGATTTGGATCGCCAAAACAGTTGCATCAATCCGTTTGCAGGCGAAATCACCAAGCATCGCCTCCAGCAATGGAGCAATGCCGTCGAGCTGATGGTTCGTAAAGGGGAGTTTGATACCACCCGGGTGGAAGGGCGTGTTATCGAGCAGGTGGTGCAATACGCATACGATATTGTGCCGCAAGGCGATGTGTTGCGCCCAACTTGGATTCGTGAGGCCTTCTTTAAATTCCCCTACGCAGATGAACAACAGCGGGATGCCGGCCTGCAAATGGCAGAAGAGATAGGTTCGTACTGCGAGGATGGTATTTACGGTGGGTTATTCGATGGCCCTCCCAGCGTTACCGAAGATGATGGGTTAGTAGTCTTCAACCTGATGAACGTTTTGAATGAAAAAATTGCAGATGTTATTGTAAATGCGGTGTTTACCATGCTGGATAATGTGATGTATCTAGGCGACAGAGCCGAGAAAAAACACCTGCTGGTGGACGAGATGATCTCCATGATATCTGCCCGGGGTGGCCAAGCTGTAGCCAGCCAGCTGAAACGGGCGTTCCGTACCTATCGCTCGTTAAACTGCATGTGTGGCATTGCTTCCCAGAATGAAGAAGACCTGACTACAGAAGTTGGGCAGGCCATTATCGGGAACATTACCAAGCGGATGATTTTGAAACCAAGGCGTGAAATGGTGCCCTTATTGATGCAAACCTTGGGTCTGAAGTCAGATCGTCACGAGCGTAATGTATTAACCCTAGACACCCGGCCGGGTTATTATTCCGAATTTTATTTGATGTCTCCGCACGGCGAGGTTGTCTGCCGGCTGTTGCCTGATAAACTAACATATGCCTTGGCTACAACCACACCAGATGATGTATCCGAATTGCGCCGCATGCAGGAAGATGAGTGTGACGGCAATGCATGGCGAGCCAGCCTGCTTTTTGCAGAACGGTATCCAAATGGAGTGCGGGCTGCTAAACTGGCCTCAGAAGATGAAAATAGGTAAAAATTGTGCCGCTAAAACGTAAACTACCCTCTAAAATTACGCAGGAAGATGTCCTGAAGCGGGATGTTTATGTGGATGATGTGCCCCAACTTGCTGAAGAAACAGACGATATAACCACGCCAGAGGCTTTAACTTCTGAAGCACAGGCGGAGGACACAACAGCAGAGCAACCAGTACGGCGGCGCGAACGTGGCGCAGCGCGTGCGCAACAAATGTCCCAGCGGGTTAACGAGACAACAGAATCGCCAGAGACAGTATCTCGATCTGACGAGGATAATCAGCCCACGCAGCCTGTCATGGATAAATTAAACACAATGGATCCAGATAAACAGGCTGCCATATTGTCCGACCTCAAGGGTGAAACGAAAAATCCGGCCGAGGATGTGACGGAGGCTGCGTTTATTTCGCCAGAAGAGGATAATATTCTGCCAACGCCGGGTTTTTCACTGGCGCGCGAGCCCAAGCCAAAGGCAGGATTAATGGAGGCCAACGCGCCATCAGTGCCGCCAGCGCCACCATCTGCGCCAGTATCAGCTGAAGAAGCGCCCACAGATGTATCTGATGATTCGGATGTATCTGCCCCAAAAGTGCCCCCAACAGATTCAGCAAGTGCAGCTGAAACCGCTGACGATACGCCAGAGGCAAGCACGGAAAGCCAGACCGCCCAGCCAGAGCCTTCAGCTGCTGAGGAAACACCAGCAGTACCGCCGGCAACAGCGCAACCAGACCGCCCAAAAAGTCCCCTCAAGCGGAAAATCCCAGAGCTGGAAACTGAACCAGTGCCGGAGCCACCACTGGAGCCAGAATCTGCCCCAGAACCTCCTGCCCAAGAGGGCGATATAGCGGCAGAGCCTAAGCCGCTGGATGTACCGTCGCCGCCGCCCGTGCCAGAAGTAAAGCCCAGCAAAAAACCTGCAGCTGAAGAAGAACTGCCTCCGCTGGCACCCGGCTGGGGGCCGCCACCGTTGCCGGGCGCACCAAAAGATCCATTGGCCTCCCCATCGGGGTATGATCCCCTATCCGACAGTAAGTGGTCGCGGTTTGCTAAAAAAGAGGATGTACTACCTGCGCCGGGCGAACCTTTTGTGCCACCCGCAGGAACACAGCCACCTGGCGAAGCCCCGACACCCAAACAAGCTGAAGCCACCACGGAAAAACCTGAGGCTGCTGCGCCAGCTAAGCCGTCTAAGGACGAAGATACACAAAAACCTTTGCCGCCATTGCCAGACTTTGGCAAGGATATGTTCGCCGGCGGCGGTGGTTTTCCATCGTTTCCTGGGGGAGATATGTTTGGCGGTGGTAGTGGGCGTGGCAAAAATCCTCAAATTCCCAAGCCGAAAGTTTATCTGCCAGCAGATGACGACGACGATTTGCCGCCAGAACCAGATGAGTCTGAGTATGGGGCAACTGGCGCGCCCCACCAGCATAAGGATGGGCAGCATACACCGCCCGAGTTGCCAAACGGGAAGAAAAAACCTCTGAGCGGTGGTGGGGGTTTCCGTAAAGTATTAACGGTGGCGATTGTGCTGGCGCTTATTGTTGGGGCTGTTGTTCTGATTCAAGATGGTGAAAATACCCAGCAGGGTCGCTCAACATTCGCAGATTTGCAGGAAGCACCCCCTAGCCAGAGCACCGCTAGTGGTGGGATGCCAGCCCCAGCCAGCCCCATTGCCGAGCTGGATGCGGCTGCCTTACCTACATCTCCTCCCACAGAATCTTCGGCAGATATAAATTTTGTGGATGTTTCGGATGAGGAAGCCAACCAGCCTGTTATGGCCGATGGCTCGGAGGAAATGCCAGCAGAGTTGGGCACCATTGCCCAGCTGCAGCAGGAAATTCAACGGCTGAAAGAACAGAAAGATCAGCAGGAAGATCAGCGCTTGATAGAAGAAGTTATTCCCACCAAACAGCAGATTCAGGCTGAACTGGATGCCTACCGCGAAGCATTGGCACAATCTCAATCACCAGAGGAGCTGGATCAGGCGCGGGCCGCTTCCAAACAGCTTGCCCAACAACAAAAAACCACACGCACAACGCCTGCACCCCAAGGGTTGCCACCGGGTAAAATTCTGGAAAATCCGTATAATTTGCCAACCATTCCAGAACCTGAAGAAAATCCCCAGTCCCGCGTGCGGACACTGGAAGATTTTGAGCTGGCCATGTTTACCCCAGAGCGAAACCGTGTTCGTATTCCTGATAATATCCGGCCACGCTTGTCTGCTACCGATTATCCGCAGCTGGATCTGCTGTCTGTTGTGCCAGAACAGGGCATTATTGCAGCCCATAAGGGGCGGGAAGGGGTTTTGCTGTTGGGTGAATCGGTTGAAGGGTGGCAGCTTGTTGGGGTTTTTGCCGATTATGCCGAGTTCCGTAACGGCCAACGCAAGTATATTTTAAGGTTTAATTAAGGCCATTACAGATACATGGCAGAATTTCCTTTCAAATGTAGCACCGACTTCACACCATTTTTCCAACAGATGGCAGCCCTGCGCGAGGAATATGGCTGGCCGCTTTCAGCTATGGAGCAGGCCATCAACACGGCAGTACGCTTGTGTTACATGGATACAGAGGATCTGGTTGAGGTTTATGTAGATATGGCCATACCGTGGATAAGCGTACGCCAGCGCATTGGAGCTGGAGAAACGGGGCACTGGCTGGATTTGGAGACTGTAAAACTCCCCTCGCAAGCAGACGTTTTGGATGTAATGGATATGCAGCAGTGGGGCGATGGGGCACCAGGCCGGGTGGTTGAGGCCACAGTGGTAGAGGTAACGCCAGCTGGCATTGTTTACCATATGCGGGAACATCTGCTATTCGTCGCTGAAAATCTGTTACCCACACGAGATAAGAAAAAACCACCCATACCCGGCGCACGGCAAGTTGTCAGTTTGCTAAGCTATCCTAAAAAGGCAGAAGATATGCGCCCTGCCACCCGCATGGGGGGTGATTTTGTGTTGGGCGTTATGCAGCTGTTTGTGCCAGATAGTGTCAGCACGGCGTGGATGGGATCTTCCAATACATGGGCTGTCCTCAAGATTCGTCGTGATAAGTGGGACGCTTGGATGGCAGAGGGGGGCGCAAATCTGGAGCACTTAAAAAACATGTGTGGCCTCAGTTTTATCACAGCATTTCCAGCATCAAACGCGACAGATAATGTTCAGCAAATGCGGGATGATTTAACCGCATTTTTGCGGACACTCTGGCCCGATGCCCAAGCAGAATGGCAGGCCGCAGATAAATTGGTGGTTTACAGCCCACCTCGCACACAGGAGGCACAACAGCGCGCGGTTGCCAGTGTTCTGGAAAAAATGCTTCCCGGCGTCCGGGCGGTTATTCAATAAGGAAAAATATAATTGTTGTAGGGGGCTGAAGCAGCTGATTTTGTTATTGGCGTAGCTGTTTTAGGGCCTGAATAACACTTAATCCACCCTGCAA
>CAZDNZ010000028.1:0-11072 GCA_964506925.1 uncultured Pseudomonadales bacterium
AGGGAAGGAGTCCCTAATTTTTTGGTTTTAACATGAAATGTTCCCGAGCGCATCTTAGAGTAAACATCACTTGGAATCGTATATTTACTGATTTTGCTATTATTAATAGGCACACTACCACTCAATGTTTTTAATTCCAGGCCCACGCAGCCATTCACATCGGCACCTGCATTTCCGGGCAAAAAGAACATATCCTGGTTGCCGCATTCGGTCACACCCAGGCGGTAATCCTCAGCATTTTCCAAACGGCTGGTAAGTGCCTCCATCAAAGCATTCAGGCTGGTCATCCGCGCCTGAAATTTTGTCTGCAACGCTTGGCCAAAGGCCGCATTTTCCTGCGCCTGGCTGGTCGCCATCAGCAGAATTAGCATGGTTGTTGTCAGCATTGTTTTCATCATTTTACCTTTTTCGTTAAGCCGATTGTGGTGTAACTATCATACATATTTAGCCATTTGCATCATTATTAGAAGCAGAACCATCCGCAATCACCATCTTCAAAATCGCTCTCGTCATCATCAGAATCTTCTTTACCACTGGATGTGACATCAATAGGAGACATTTGCATACAGCCATCACTGTCAGCACCACTGAAACTTGTACCGGCATAGAATTTATCTTTATTGGCACATAAGTTGGATGCTTCTACCCATTGCTGCACAGAGATAGCTTTAGTGCCGTAAGACTCAATACTCCGAATAAGGGCTGTCAGGTCACTCTTGACTTCATCAACAAAAGCATCGTTTACATCTGCCGCCCCACGTTGGTGCACAGCTTGTTGGGCTGCCACCGGCTGCGCCAGCAACAGGCCAAAACATAAAAGGAAAAGTACATATTTCATCACATAGTATTATGCAGAGGCGCACAAAAAAAACTGACAGGCCGACACGACCCGCCGCAAAAACCTGTGGGCTGCTGCCTTCCGGCCCTGACCCGGTGCAGATGCGCGGCGTCCGTATCGGTATATGTATATTAGCAGAAAGGGTTAAAATTTGCCAACATTTGGGTCGTAAATTGTTTTGTACAGCATACCGGGGATGAGCGGGCTATCTGCCGTCAGGCGGTTAATAGCGGTAAAGGTGGTCTGGTTCAAGCGGTGCATGGGCAGGCGTTGGGTGAGCTTGGTAAAGGTATCGCCGGGCTGCACAGAGCGAATGTCCAACCGCAGCGGCTCTATTTTGCTTGCTTGGTCTTTGGTGATGTAGCGTACATTTTTTACCGCTGCCGTGGCTTTTGCCACAAAGGCATCGTTGGTGGAGCCGTTACGGGGCTTGAATGTAAAAATAAGAAAATCCCGCATTTTAATCCGATCCGGATTGGCCGTACCTGTGGGTAATGCGGCCAGAATCATATCTCCTTGCAGGGTATTATTAAACTGAAAGGGCGTATCTGCATGAAAATGTGCCAAATAGCCCCGCCGGCCTTGCACATCAATCCGTTTGAAATCGTGGCTGCCGGGAAAAGCCCGCCGCAGCAGCTCTTCCGGATCCACATCCTCGGCATCATCTTTTAGGGTGGCCACATTCAGCGTTATATGGACATCGTCTGGCGTTATGCCCTGCCACAGCCCGCCTGTGGGCGCAAAATAACTCTCGGTGGGTAACTGCCAGATAAATTGTCCAGCGGCATGGTACAGTTTTTCGGCGCCCAGCACGCCATCGTCTGGCATGGGGCCAACGGCAATGCCATCAATCATATCAAAATAGCGCTTTTGGCCATGGGGATCGTTCGCAGGGGTGGCTGGCTGAATACCCGCGGGTAAGCGTAACGAGCCATCTGGTTTGCCATGGGCCTGTACCACACGCGCCATGCGTTCTTTCGGGTCGGGGTGAGATAAAAAAACGTTATAAAATGGCGATTTGGGCGGGGTTTGGCCATTATGCAGCAGTTTATACTGGGCATCGTACAGGTTATGGGCATGTTTGAAGGTATGAAACACATGGTAAGCCTGCCGGGGGTCGTACCCCAGCCGTTGCAGGTAACGCATGGCCAGATCATCCGCCTCGCGCTCGTGGGTGCGGCTGTAGCCGGATAATGCCGCCTGTGCCGCCAACCCGCCCAGTTGCTGGGTGGTTTTAACGGCCGATTCGCTCCCCGTTTGCATGCCAACAGCAACGGAGGCACCGGTCAGCAACAGCGAGGCCAGTGTGCCCCGTGAGTATTGTTGTGCCGTATGGCGGGCAGTAATGTGCCCAGCTTCGTGGCTGAGGACGGCCATAAACTCTGCCTCGCTGTTAAAATAGGGCAAAATACCGCGGTACATGTTAATATAACCGGGAATCGCCCAAGCATTCATGGTTGCTGCATCCAGCATAATAAATTCGTAGGGAATATCCTGCCGCTCGGTGACGGCTACCAAATCTGTGCCAAGGTTGCGGTAATAAGTGGTAAGGGCGGGTTTTTCCTTATACAGGCCATGCTGTTGAATGGCTTCATCAACCAGATCTTTCCCCATTTGCAAGGTTTGGTTGGTACTCACCAACGAGAACATGCGGTTGCCAGTGGCCGGATTGGTGGAAACACAGCCTGCAACACCTAACACCAAGCCTAACGCCATAAATGAAACAAATTTTAACATGCCATGCATCCCCTTTATAATGGATATATGTTATGGGAAATCAGGTTATACAGCAAGCTGCAAGAATACGGCATTTAACAGAAAATCTACCGGAAAGTTATACCTAATTAGAGAAACCAAAATCGGGCAGGATGGCCTTGATAGCGCGGACGATTTCATCCAGCACCGCCCCGATAAACCACACGATAACCTCCAGCACATCTTTCATAAGGGATAAAATAATATTTTTGGCTTCTTCGCCACTGGTATCCGCCAATGCTTCCGGCGCGATACATACCAGACCCAAACTAAACAGCAGGAAAAGGGCAGTTTTTATGTTCATAAAACTAAAATGGGTTTCTATTTATCTAATTTCAACCTGCACACCGTGTTTTTTGAAGGCGGGCAGAGGATCCTGATGCAGGCGTTGTAGCCCCAGGGTTTTACTGTCCAGCCCCATGGCCACCCCCATCAGCTGGGTAATATTCATTTCGGGCAGGCCAATTTTCCGTTTCATTATTTTTTCCGACCGCGCCTGATATGCCCCAATGGCCATATCGCACAAGGTGCAGGGGCTTACCATGACATCGGCACCTTTTTCCTTGGCTTCTACACTGTGCCCACCAGACATATGCAGGAATTCTTTCTCGTTCACCAGCATAGTATGAAAACCGCAGCATTTATCCTTGCCGTTATAATCCACACTGGCGCCGCCCAGAATATCGATAATTTGTTCCATATACTGTGGGCCACGCACGGTGCCCCCGCGTTCTTCCATAATGGCTTCAGGCCGTAGCACATGGCAGCCATAAAATGGGGCGACATTTAGCCCACCTAACGGGCTGACAATATGTTTTTTCACATCCTCCCGCGGGATGTCGTCTATTACAACCCAGATGAAATGCTTAACATCTATTGTGCCCTCGTACGGGCGGACGCCTGCTTTTTTGAGCACATCGTTTATTTTATCACGCAGTTCGGGCTCGTTTTTCAGGCGTTGATTAGCAAAGGTAAAGGTTTGCAGGCAGGTATTGCAAATCGTGACAATATCCATGCCCATTTCTTCGGCTTGGCTGAAAATGCGCGCATTAACACACAAAGCTGCGGCTAAATCATGTTCTTGCAGGTTGCCGGCGCCACAGCAGGTTGCGCCCGGCATATCGTGAAGTTGAATATCCAGCTTATCCGCCACGGCGCGTGCCGACCAATCGGCCTCTTTCTGAATCTGTTTGGCGGCGCAACCCGGGTAGTAGGCATAATTCCGGTCTTTAGATAATCCCATAGCGGTTTTGATTTCCTGTTATTCTTAAAATTACTTTTTCACTCTACCCATAAAATAAACAGCCAGTGAACCATATGGGCTGATTAAACCCAGCAGGTGTGCCAGAACTGCACAACAGCATCGAAGATAATCGAAGATATGTTTAATAAGAGGCGGAGTCCTGCATTTTGTCTTCAGCTTGGGGCAGGGGTAACCGTTGGCCGCAGGCGGCCAGCGTAAGGCATAGGCACAGCACACACACCCCCCGACTGAAGAAAACCCAAGATTTGACGGCAACAGTATTTTTATCCATGTTCATAAGCATACCAATGAAACTGTTTTTTGCCAGCCTTTTTCTTTTTATGTGGGTCTTACCTGCGCAGGCCATCTGGCAGCCTGTACCCACAGATACCCCAACGCCCACAGTCAGCTGGCAGAATCAGGCGGGGCAGGATGTCTTTTTGTCCGACTACAAAGGGCAAGTGGTGGTGCTGAACATCTGGGCTACGTTTTGTACCCCCTGTTTGGTTGAGATGCCTACCCTTAATAAGCTGCAGCGGCGTTATAGAAAAGCCGGATTGGCCGTGGTTCCGGTCGCGTACGATCCCGGCGGTGTGCCCGCCGTGCAAAAATTTTATCGGCAGGCGCGGATTCAGCATTTACCCGTGGCCATAGATGCGGCAGGTATGGGCTTAGGGACACTCGCCCCCACCAGCTTGCCGATGACTTATGTCTTTGACCAGCAAGGCCAAATGATAGGCGTGCTGGACGGTGCGGACGATTGGTTTAGTGATGCAGCCCAAGCCGCCATAGAGGCACTTTTGCGTCAGCAGCCAGCCGAGAGCAGCACCCAATCTCCGGCGCAATCCGCCACGCAACCTGCTACCTTTACCGGACAAATGATTTTGGATGTCAAGCCTTAAAGCGGCGAGGGCGCAGGAATTGCTTTAAAATATGAGCCTATGTGTGTTACACCAATCCAATGGAAAAAATAGAACGTGATGTTGCCATTATTGGCGCAGGGCCCAGCGGCCTTTTTGCTGTTTTTGAAAATGGGTTTTTGGGGTATTCCAGCGTAGTAATTGATGCCCTGCCTCAGCCCGGTGGGCAGTTGGCAGCACTGTACCCAGAAAAACCTATATACGATATTCCCGGCTACCCAGATATTCTGGCCGGAGAATTAATTGAAAAACTTCAGCAGCAAATAGCGCCCTTCCAGCCGGTTTATTGTCTGGGGTATCCGGTTGAAACCCTGACACAAGATGATAATGGCATATTCACGCTATACACCAAACAAGCGGAGATTAGCGCCAAAGTGGTGATTATTGCTGGCGGGCATGGCATGTTTACGCCCCGCAAGCCACAGCTGGATAATCTGGCCGCTTACGAGGCCACCGGCTGTGTGCAATACGCCATTACCAGTAAAGCCCAGCTGGCGGGCAAAACCGTGGTTATTGCAGGTGGTGGTGATAGTGCGGTGGATTGGGCGAATCTGTTGGCCGATACAGCCAAGCATGTGCATGTGGTGCACCGGCGGCCAGATTTTCGGGCGGCGGAGGCCTCTGTGCAGCAAATGCAGGGGCAAGAGAATGTATCGTTGCATACCCCGTATCAGCTCACCGCGCTGCAAGGTGCCCATGGCCAGCTGGCCGAGGTGGCCATAAAACACGCGGCATCCGATGCGTTGGAAACCTTGGCGGCCGATCATCTGCTATGTTTTTTTGGCATGTCACCCAACCCGGGCCCTTTTGCCAATTGGGGGCTTACATTGGAAGGCAAGCGGGTACAAACCGAACCCGTCACCCAAAAGACCAGCCGAGTCGGGATTCTGGCGATTGGCGATATGGCCGCGTATCCGGGTAAAATGGGGTTGATACTGGTCGGCTTTGCCGAGGCGGCGCAAGCGGCTAAAACAGTACAAAGTATTATTGATCCCGATAAAAAATTCAAACTGCAATATTCAACATCCCATAAACCAGGGCAATAAAACCGCATGACGGCAGACCAGCAGCTGCCCACCACAGGGCGTTTATCTTCCCGCATGACCGCCGCCGCCAAGGCCAAGCTGGCGCAGCAGCTGCAAGCGGTGCAGCTTCAACCGGCCGATATACAGCAGGCGCAGACGATTGAGCTGGAAATTGGCATGGGGAATGGCTTGGCACTGCTGGAACGTGCCCGCCACAAACCAGACGGTTTGTTTATTGGGAATGAAATATATTTGAATGGCCTGCGTCGTTTGGCCACGGCACTCGCGGCACCACAAGCCCCACAAAATGTGCGCGTGGCCGCGCAGGATGCGCGGGCGCTGCTGCAAGCCCTGCCCGCTGGCAGGATAAACCGGATACTGATACCCTACCCCGACCCATGGCCCAAGGCGCGGCACCACAAACGGCGGCTGGTGCAGCCAGCTTTTCTAGCCCTGCTCCAACCTGCTTTAGCCACCACGGGCGAGCTATGGGTGATATCCGATATCCCCGATTATATAGATTGGACACTGGCGCATAAGGGCGATTTGATATGTACCAGCCAAGCCACCACCCCGCCAAACTGGTGGGTGAGCACTAAGTATGAGCAAAAAGCCCTACTGGCTGGCCGGCAACCGCAATATGTATGCTTTAAGCAGCCATAGCTGGTTCGTTAGTTTCTGTCGGCGCGCTGGTCAGTTCAACACGCAAACGATGTAAAACTTCTTGCGGTGTTGTGCCGGCGGCAGGATTTAAAATCATGAATTCAATGCTGCCGTCAGGATGCCAAACTGCCACACGTAAAGCCTCTGGGCTGACATTACTTTTGTTGACAAGTTTCATTTCAAATTTGGACATACTCCCCGGACAAACGGCGGATTTCAAACCAGCTGACGTCTGAACCAAGCCATCAGGTCCTGCGGGTAGCCTTGCGCCATCACGTAAACCCTCTCGGATAACTGTTGTACGAGCCTCACCCGATTTAGGTTCAATGATGGTAAGCCATGTACCTCCATTAAACATGGTTGCGAGTGTATTTTCACTTACCCCAGCTCTGGTTTCGAGTAAGGCTTCAATAGCAAGCTCGCCAATCTCGTCTCTTGATTCCGCAGCTGTTGGACAAGTTTTAAAATTACAATCACTGCATCCCATATCAATCTCCCTTTTTAATAACCAACCTCACCATAGGGCTGTTTACCAGAGTTGTCCATATGGTTTTATCCACATCGGAAAAAGGATTGCAATCTGTGGCAGGGCTGTTATATTACGCATCAATACCGACGCCATTTTAGCGCCGCGCCAGAGACGCGGCTTTTTTATTGCTAAATATTGCACAATCGCATAGCTATTGGCGGGCAGGCAAAATGAACGAAACAGGAAAATCAGGCATGCAACCCTGCATTAACCATTCACCACTGGAAGAACAGATCTGGCAACAGCTGCTTCCCACCGCGCAGGCCATGAACCTAGAGCTGGTGCGCGTACGGATGCTGAACGCAGGCGATAGCACATCGCCCTTTGCGTTGGAAATTATGTTGGAACGGCTGGATACCACCGCCGGTGGCGTAACGCTGGATGAATGTGCCGAGGCCTCGCGCCGGTTTGGCCGTATTCTGGATGTGTTTGATCCCCTGCCAGAGCAATATCGCCTTGAAGTGAGCAGCCCGGGCATTGAGCGCCCCCTGTGCACCCCAGCGGCACTGCAAACGCAGGTGGGGCAGCTGGTTAAGGTGGCGCTGAAAGCCCCCATCGATAATAAAAAGCGTTTGCAAGGTACCCTCACATCGGTTGCGGCCGATAGTTTGGTGCTAAGCAATAAAACTGTGGGTAGCCTAACCTTGCGGTTTGATGCCATTAAAGATGTAAGCCGTATTTTAGATGATGAAGCGAAACAAAATTTGCTGAAAAAATCCAGCAAGAAGTAAAATAGAGGAGATAGATATGGAAGGATTGCAATTACTACAAATTGCCGAAAGTGTGCACCGCGAGAAAGATATTTCCCGCGAAGAAGTGCTGGAGGCGATGGAAGGCGCATTTGCCGCCTCGGCCGCCCGTAAATATGGCCGCGATTTGGATATTGTGGCGTATATTGATCGGCAAACCGGTGATGTCAGCCTAAAAAAACGGAAACAAGTTGTTGCCTTGGTGCAAGAGCCGGTCTCCCTAGACGAAGTGCGTGCGGCCCGCCGGGAAGATCGTGAGCCAGAGATGCGCACCAGCTCGGATAGTCGTGGTTATCCCGCCGACGAAAACGACCAACAGATACTGCTGAAAAAAGCACGGGAAGTTGCGCCAGATGTTGAGGTTGGAGATTACATTTACGAAGATCTGCCACCTATTGAATTAGGACGCATTGCTGCCCAAGCTGCCAAAAATATTATTTTCCAAAAGCTGAAAGATGCTGACCGCGCCAAGGAATACGAACTCTTTCACGATAGTGTGGGGCAAGTGATTAGTGGCACCGTCAAAAAGGCCGATTTCAATGGTGCCATTATAGATTTAGGTAGCGCCGAAGCCTTTTTGCCCAAGGAAGAAACCATTCAAAAGGAACGCTTTAAGCAAGGCGATCGGGTGCGTGCGTACATCTATAAAGTGGAGAAACGCCCCCGCGGCCACCAGATTTTTATCAGCCGGACGCATCCCCAGTTTTTGATTGAACTGTTTAAGGAGGAAGTGCCGGAAGTACAAAACGGCACCATTGAAATTATGGGTGCGGCGCGTGACCCCGGTTTCCGCGCCAAAATGGCGGTAAAATCCTACGATCATAATCTGGATCCGGTGGGGGCGTGTGTTGGTGTCCGTGGTGTGCGGGTACATGCCGTTACCGGTGAATTGCAGGGCGAGCGCGTGGATATTATCAACTGGTCGCCCGATCCTGCCACGTTTTTGGTGCGCGCCATGGCGCCTGCTGTTGTAACCAAAGTGGTGCTGGATGAGGACGAAAACCGCATTGAAGTGGTGGTGCCTGAAGATAACCTGAGCTTGGCCATTGGCCGCCGGGGGCAGAACGTCCGTTTAGCCTCGGTCCTCACCGGATGGGATATTGATGTGATGAGTGAAGCGGAGGAATCCACCCGCCGTTCGCAGGAAGTACAAACGCTGACGGATAATTTTATGACCAATCTGGACGTGGACGATATGCTGGCACGGTTGCTGGTTTCGGAAGGATTTGCTTCAACCGATGACTTACTGAAGGTGAGTGCGGCCGAACTGGGGCAGATTGAAGGCCTGAACGAAGAAGTGGCCGAAGAGTTACAAAACCGGGCACAAGCGGTGCTGGATGCCGCGGCCGAAAAACTGACCAAGCTGGGCGTTACCGACGACCTAAAAAACTTTGATGGTATGAATGCCGATCTCCTGACGGCGCTGGCCGAAGGTGGCGTCAGAACGCTGGATGATCTGGGTGATTTAGCTACCGATGAACTGCTGGAGATGATTCCCGCCGGGCTGTTGCAACCTAAGCAAGCCGAGCGCATGATTATGAATGCCCGCGCCCACTGGTTTGCCGACGAAGATGCCGCAGAGCAAGACGAAGACGCGGCTTAAAGTTGTTTAAATAGCTATACGCATGAGTCTTTTTCAGTTCCGATGACAATGAAAGAAATTGAATAATGGCGCTAAACTTGGTGAATACTGTTTTTGAGTTTTTACAGCAAAACCCGGGGCAAAAATTTACTGCCCGGGAAATCGCCAACTGGATATTTGAAGTGTATCCGAATGAGTGTCGCCAAAAGCAAGAACGTTCAACGGCTACCGTCAATCTCCTAGATAACGAAGCAGCACTTCTACAACAAATCGTTGCTGAAATTGGTTCACAACGGCCGCGTCTGCAAAAGCGGCATCCTGAAGTTAAAACTACAGAAGGTCGTCCTCGGAAGTATTATTTTTCTGAATCAAGCGATAGTGCAGAGGTTGATCACGCCGAGAGTCATAGAGCTTCTGCTACATCAAAAATAAAAGGTGCTCTTGTAAAAGAACATGATCTATACCCCATTCTGTCCGAATTTCTATGGTCAGAGCTTGAGTTATACAGTAAGCGCATTGATGAAAAGCGCTCTCGCAATTCTCGTGGCGCAGGCGGTAACAAGTGGCTTTATCCCGATCTTGTCGGCATGGGAGACCTAAGCAGCGATTGGCATAGTGAAATCAAAGACTGTGTTAAACAATATGCCGATAAGAAAACAAAACTATGGTCGTTTGAGGTAAAAATACTTATCAACCGCTCAAACTTAAGAGAAGTGTTTTTTCAAACGGTAAGCAATTCTTCTTGGGCTAACTTTGGCTATTTGGTTGCCAGCGAAATAGAAGGTGCTGATACCTTGAAAGAGCTTCGTATGCTTGCCAGTTTGCATGGTATTGGCTTTATGCGGCTTGATGCTGAAAACCCCTCCGAGAGCCAAATTATGATCCCTGCTAAAGAACGTTATGAAATTGATTGGGATACGGCAAACAGGTTAACAGAAGAAAATAAAGATTTTTTGGAATTTATCAAGTTAATCCGTCAGTTTTACCAAACAGGGGAAATCCGTCAGTCTGATTGGGATATGAACACAGTTCAGGATTGATCCATTGCCAACCTTTATGTAATCTAACGCTGATCCCGGTAATTAATGTCATTGCCCTTCCGGTAGGCACGTTGGCGGGCGTCTTGCGCTTGGGGTTGGCTATAGTCTCGCGGAATACCTAGCTGCTGTCGGGGACGAATCAGATCCGGGTCTTGTACTGTACCTCGGTTCGCATCCCAAATCAGGGGCCACAGCGCCCAATCGTTATAAATACGAGGCTTTTGCGCAATCCCCGAGAGGGTATCGCCCCGCTGTACTTCATACTGTTCGGGGTGTGTGCCGCCGCCATGACGCTTGTTGTTGCCGGGTAAAGGTTGGGGACGTTTATCATCACTCAAGGATGGCAACTGCCGCAGCCGTTGGGCATCGGACAGGGGCTCGTTCAGGGCTTGGGGCGCGCGGCTGGCATATCTATCTCCACGGTCAGCATAACCGGGATCACCAACAAAGGATTCTGTATCCAGCGGCGGGCCAACTCGGCTAGTTTGTGGTGTGCTGATGCCTTGTTCTACGGGCCGTGTGCCGGGCTCGCCAATATAAATACGCTTATTTTGCTGGGCGCGCCGCTGATTTTCCAAATACACTTGCTGGCTGCGCAAAGGTGCCTGATGTTGGGCAACAGGGCGCATCACTTTGGCGGCAGTGCCATGCATATAATCTACAGGGATTAAATCCCGTCGGGTATAGTAATGGCTCCAGGCGGCAGCTTCGCGGTGATTATAATAAGG
>CAZDNZ010000029.1:0-10843 GCA_964506925.1 uncultured Pseudomonadales bacterium
AATGCCGCGATTTGTTCTAGAAATCCGCCCGATATCTGCATGAAATAACCTTTCTTATTATGACAGCCACAACGTTTGTGTTAAGTTCAATTCTATAAAACCTACGTTAATGAATGCACAGAACATGCCAGATTCGGATTTAACCATAAAAAAAATAGAGCGCGCCGCCGCGCTGAAATATGACCGCAAAAAAGATGCCGCCCCCCGTCTGGCGGCCAAAGGTAAAGGCGTTGTTGCTGAAAAAATCCGGGAGGTCGCCGCTGCGCACGATATTCCCATTCATCGGGATGAAGATCTGATAGAAATGCTGGATGCTGTGGAAATTGAACAGGAAATCCCTGTTGAGATTTATGCCGTGGTGGCCGAGGTTTTTAAGTATGTTTATCAGCTGAATCAGCAAAAAGCAAAATAACGGCACGAGCAACTCGCGTTTAGGCTAAAATATGTTATAGTGTTGCCATGTCATGGAGAAATTTGCTTAAATTACTTGAAGATATCAATACGCTGGCGCAAAAAGATGATGCTGGCAGTATTTCGCGTCTGGAAGCTAAAATTGTGGAACTTGGCCATATATCTCGCACGCTCCGGGAAGCCGAACCACCCGACGGGGCAACTATTCTCATGATTCACGCCGCCGTAAACCGACTACAAATTGCGCTTCCGGCCGAAAAAAATACCATCAGAGAAAAAATTGCCGGATTGGTTACCCGCAGCCAAGCATGGCAAGCCTATAACCGCAATAGCACCACCTCAATCAAGTCATAGGAGCACGGAAGACATATGCCATTCGAATTTATTCTGGATGTCAATTGGCTACGCTGGGTGCTGGCCTCGGTTGTTATGGGGCTGCTGCTTTACACTTTTGCCCTGTTACTGGGCAAATGGCGCCAAACGCAGGCGCACAGTGGTCTGGATGATGTGGTGCAGGTTATCTCGCGCAAAAGCTTATCGCCAAGGCACGAGGTGCTTATTTTTCAGGTTGGTGGCAGCACATATACCATTTTAGCTGGGCCACAAGGAGATCAGCTTCTGCGGGTGACGGAAACGCCACCAACATCGAAAGATACATAATATGCCACGGTTAAAGGGCATTCTTATCTTCATTTTATTTTTATGTTGTGGGCTGGCACTACCCGCTTTGGCACAAAATGCCCCGGCTGGACTTAATGTAAATGTGGACGGCGATTTATTCTCGGCCGAACGTATTTTTCAGCTGATTGTCGTCCTGACTGTTTTATCCTTAGCGCCAGCCATTCTGATGATGGCGACCAGCTTCACCCGTATTGTGGTGGTGTTTTCTTTCCTCCGCAGTGCCCTTGGTTTACAAAGCAGCCCCCCCAATACTGTGCTGGTTTCGCTAGCTTTATTCTTAACGGCCTTCATCATGGCCCCCACCTTCGAGGCCGCTTACCAAAACGGTGTTGTGCCTTACCTGAATGATAATATCACCGAAGAAGAAGCCTTCAGCGAAACGGTTGAACCTTTCCGGAAGTTTATGCTGGCCAATGTGAACGAGGCTGATTTAACCCTGTTTGTGGATATGTTGCCCCCGGCCGAGCAGGAAAGCATCAATCAAGCAGTGGATACAGGTACCACCGGCGATGCCAACCCCGCTGCCGCTCGCGCCGCTGCTATCCCTTTACGGGCATTAGTGCCCGCATTCATGATATCTGAACTTCGTCGGGCTTTCGAAATCGGGTTTCTGATTTTTCTGCCCTTTATTGTGATTGATCTGGTCATCGCCTCCATCCTGATGGCCATGGGGATGATGATGCTGCCCCCGGTCATGATTTCTCTGCCGTTTAAAGTGGTCTTTTTTATTCTAATTGATGGCTGGCGATTATTATCTGCCGCGCTGGTTGAATCTTTTCGCGTTGTCGGGTAAACCCACATTATGAACACGCCAGCTACCATCACCATGTTTGAACAAACTCCGGAAACCAGCCCAGCCTTTCATTTTATTGGCATTGGCGGTATTGGCATGAGCGGCCTCGCAGAAGTGCTCCATCATGCCGGCTTTACTGTACAAGGCAGCGATACCTCCGAAAATGAAAATGTCCTACGCCTGCGGGCGCTTGGTATTCAGGTTTATGCAGAACACCATGCAGATAACATTGCTGGTGCGGGTGTTGCTGTGATGAGTAGTGCTATCCCGCCCGATAATGTGGAGCGCTTGGCTGCGGCCGATAACGGCCTGACCACCTTACATCGCGCCGATGTATTGGCTGCGCTGATGGAAAATTTTTATACCATATGCGTGACAGGTACCCATGGTAAAACCAGCACCACCGCCCTTATATGGAGTGCCCTGCGCGCCGCTGGTGTTGATGTGGGCATCATTAGCGGGGGTATGCTCAACAGCTTGGGTACAAATGCTGTGCTCCCTGCCACCCGCGAAGGTATTTTGGTGGTGGAGGCTGATGAATCGGATCAATCTTTCCTCAAACTACCCACCGACATTGGTATTGTGACCAATATCGAACCCGAACATATGGAAAACTATGGCTCGGAACAGCAACTGCTGGCCGCATTTGAACAATTTATTGGCAGTGTACGCCAAACCGCTATTATTTGTGGCGAAGATCTGGTTCTCACCTCTCTGGCCGACCGCACCGGCACAGATTATCTAAGCTATGGCTGGGAAGATTTTAATGATGTTTATGCCAATACGCCTGCCCCTCAAGGCTATGGTATGGCTTTTGATGCCACTGTGCGTGGCGGCAAGCTGGATGATGTGGTGGTTAATCTACCGGGGCGGCATTATGTGCTGAATGCTTTGGCTGCTTTGGCCACCACCTCTGCCCTCAAACTTAATCCAGCCGAGGCTGTTACAGGGCTGGCCAACTTTGCTGGCGTGGCGCGGCGCTTTAGCCGCGTGGGGCAATATCGCGGCACAGATGTGATAGACGACTATGCTCACCACCCCACCGAAATCACCACTACTTTAGAGGCCACCAAACAGATTTACGCCAAAGGCCGGGTGGTTAGTATTATTGAGCCGCACCGCTACAGCCGGTTGGCGGCCTTAATAGACGACTTTGCAAAATCTGTAAAAGTAACTGATTTTGCTATTATTCTACCTGTGTATGCTGCTGGTGAAACTGCCGACCCTGCCCTTAGTCAGCACGTTCTGGCAGAAAAAATGGCAGCACACGATGTTCATGCCATTGGCGTGGATGAGGCCTCCCAACTCCCCAAAATTCTGCAAGAGTTTGACCTCAAACCCACCGATGCCATTTTGTTTATGGGGGCAGGACGCAGTACAACTTATGCCAAAAATTTGGTGCTGGAGTAACCCATGCTGCCAGCCATTCGTGGGCAATACATAAAAAACCATCCCCTCGCGGATATGACCACCATCAAGGTGGGCGGCCCGGCAGAAATCTGGGCCAACTTTGCCGATATTCAGGATTTACAATCTTTTTTGCAGGCTAAACCCACCGATTTGCCCCTTACCATCATTGGTGAAGGCAGCAATATGGTCATTCGGGATAGCGGCATTGCTGGCGTTGTTACATCGCTGGGGGCTATTGCCTCCAGCGTAAACATAACGGCTGATAACCAGCTTTGCGCAGAAGCTGGCGCAACCTGTGGTAAAGCGGCGCGGGCCGCGCGAGAAGCCGGGCTGGCCGGACTAGCTTTTTATGCAGGTATTCCCGGTAGTATTGGGGGTGCGCTGCGGATGAATGCCGGGTGCTATGGGGCCGAAACGGTGGATCGGCTTGTCAGCATTGAAGTCCTGACAGATAAGGGCGAAAAACGGCAGATAGAGCCCACAGCATTACAATATGGTTATCGGCACTGCCAGTTGCCCGCCGGCTGGATTTTTATCGGCGCAACTTATCAGCTTGAACCGGGCAATAAAGACGATATCCGCGCAGAAATGCGCCGCATTAATAAAGAGCGCCGAGAAAGCCAACCCCTTGACCAGCGATCCTCGGGCAGTTGGTTTAAAAACCCTGTTGTGAATGGTGTCCAAAAATCGGCGTGGCGCTGCGTGGATGAAGCGGGCTGCCGCGGGTTACGCATAGGAGATGCCCAGGTTTCCGAAAAACATAGCAATTTTTTTATTAACCGGGGGCACGCCACCGCCGCCGACCTGCTCACCCTTTCGCAACAAGTTGAAACAGCTGTGAAGGAAAAACTAGGCATAAAGCTGGAACGGGAAGCGCGGTTTATTTAAAACTGCCTACAATTCTGGCTCGTTATCGTTAGCATAATCTGGGCCCGACCTTTGTGAATAATGCCCAAAATGCATTGACACAGAAGAACCGAAATACAAACTTTTTACCTCCGGCGGCGGCAGCTGTAATGGGGGTGGAGCTGGGTCTGGCAAACCAAATTTCACCTCCAAAGCCGCATAAGCAGCTGGGTGTAGTTCTAGATTTTCATCATCAAATAAGCCATATTCTATTAAAATTTGACGGATAGCATGTTGCTGATTTTTGACTTGCTTGCGATCATGGTGATATAAAATCCAAAAATAGCGTAATCCGGAAGGATCATTCACGGCAAGCTGTGCAATACACTGCGCAGCACGCATCTGAATATCTGCTGCTGCTTTACCAAACCTGCGCACTAGCTCTTGGTGTAACCTATCTGATATTCTATCAAGGCCACCAAATAATAAACCTTGAAAAATATCGAATTGACCTAATAATGGATCAGATCCCTTTAGGTCTTTAGGAATATCAAGCTCATTTAATTCGGCATAAGATAAAACAACACTCAGTAAACGTCCATCTTGTTCCTGAAATTGGTCGTTATCATCAAGCAAATCGTAAAAGCGCAAAACAGCTCGATCTTCTTCTGATGCTGGCGCAGGAAATGGCTGTTCCTCATCCCTCACAATATGGTCATAATATGCCAACAAAGTTTTTATGACCTTGGGGTCTATCGCGTCTAGAATTTTTAACGTTGGTGCCGGTTCGTTAACAAATGTTTTATCAGACACTTGCTTTTTTAATTGCAACTGATCCTGACGCAAAACACGCATAAGCCTTAAAAATTCAGATGGTGGCCATAAAAGTTGGTCATTCTCATTAACTAGCTGGTTCTCTCTTAAGACTTCAATACAATGCTTTGGAACAAATGCTTCAAACGTAGCCGGATCATTCTCCACTTCGGCTTCTGCTGCCCAGCACAAGCCACGCCATAAATCAAAATAAACTCGGGGGCCACTCCGCTTATCCCCCAGACTAGGCGGTACGTTCTTCCCAACCAATTCATGCAAACGCTGCCATAACAAACCATCGGGTGGCTGAAACAGAATTAACCCAGATTGTGTACTATCATCACTCATGTGTTGACTTATAACCCAACACACTGAAAAATCAAGCTGTGATTCCGTTACATGATTCTAATCCACGCCACCGCTTTCCTGTGGTAACCATTGCCTGCATCGGGCTGTGTATTCTGGTGTTTATACAGCAACTACAGCTGGGGCAGGCCATGCAACAATTTGTCTATGCGTGGGGTCTGATACCTGCCCGGCTGATGGGTGCGGCGCAACTCCCGTTCGAGGCACCACCCGCCAGCTGGACGCTGCTAACCAGTATGTTCCTCCATGGCAGTATCCCCCACTTGGGCGGGAATATGCTCTACCTCTGGACGTTTGGCGATAATGTGGAAGACCGACTGGGGCATGCCCGTTTTCTGTTATTTTATATTATATGTGGCTTGGCCGCAGCCGGCACCCAGATTTTAATTGATCCCACGTCCACCATCCCTATGGTTGGTGCCAGCGGTGCCATTGCAGGCGTATTGGGAGCTTATCTGGTACTGTTTCCCCATGCGCTGGTTTATGTTTATTTTCCCTATTTAGGGATTCAAATGGTGCGTGCTCGTTATGTTTTGGCCACGTGGTTTATTTATCAATTTATCTTAGGTGTCGCAGATTTAGGCGCTGGCAGCGGGGGCGGTGTCGCTTTTTGGGCGCATATTGGCGGATTTGTGGCAGGTTGGCTGCTGGCCATGCTGTTATTGCGCCCACCCCCACGCCGGCCACGCGCCCAGTTATGGGAATAATTGCGCACTAGCACGAAAACCGCTAGGCTAGCCTATATGCACAAATATAAAATTTTTATTGCCTCTGGCGCATCTGGTGGGCATTTGTACCCTGCTGTAGCCGTAGCAGAAGCCCTGACTGACCAAGGCCATACCTGCCAATTTTTGGTGGGGGGCGGCAAATTTCAGCATCTGGTTACCAATGCTGGTTTTCAGCTGTATAAATTGCCAGCCGCCGCCTACAACGGCAAAAACCCATTAACCAAACTAAAGGCGGGGATTTACCTCATCCGTGCTTTCTTGCAGGCACTGAATCACCTTCACCGCGAACAACCGCATGTGGTTTTTGGCACGGGCGGTTATGCCACAGTGGCCACCGTACTTGCTGCAAAAACGCTGGGGATTCCCATTGTGTTGCACGAGGTGAACGTAATTCCCGGGCGCGCCAACCGCAAACTGGTCTGCCTGGCCGACCAAATGGCCATCACGTTCCCCGCAACAGCCAGCCACCTGAATTGTAGTGTGGATAAAACCTGCGTGACCGGTAATCCCCTCCGTAAAGCTGTGACCCGTATGGCCAAGCAGCCAAGATCGCAGCCAAGTTCTGATAACCCACACCTGCACCTGCTCATCCTTGGGTGGAGTCAGGGCGCGCGCGGGCTAAGCACAATCATCCCTGAAACGCTGGCACGCCTGCCCCAAGCAGTACAGCAACGGCTGGCGGTTATGCATCAGGTACGCCAACAGGATATGGCCGCAACCACCGACCTTTATGCCAACCTCAGCTTGGCCCAACAGACAATCACCCCTTTTGTTGAAGATGTTGCCAGTGCCTTGCATCAGGCGCATGTGGTCATCACCCGCGCCGGTGGCACGATGACTGAATGCGCTTTATTTGGCCGCGCCGGTATTTATGTGCCACATATGCTGGCAGATAACCATCAGGTAATAAACGCCCAATACATGGCAGACCATGGGGCAGGCATCTGTATTCCGCAGGATTTGTTAACCACCGAAACCCTCTACCCACATTTGGAAAATTTACTATTAGACACCGATAAAAGAACCGCCATAGAACAGGCTGCCTACCAAATGAGCCAACCCAAAGCGGCCGAAAATGTAGCACACCTTATTGTGCAAACAGCCGCCAAAGATGTGATGAACCATCCTAATCAGGCTACTGAATAATAATATCTTTAAACAGTACATTACGTACTTTGATGGGGGCTGTGGCCTGATTTACCCGTAAAAGCAGGCCTTCCTTCAGCCTGTACATCCCTTGCGACCCCCGGATATCTTCTAGTCGTAGCTGGCGAATATATGTTTGGAACTCATCCTGAATTCTGGGGAGTACTTTTTGAATTTCTTGGGCATCTGCCTCAGAATTCAGCTCGAGCGCTGCCGTTACTTTCAAATAGCGCGTACTACGGCCATCCGTTAGCAGGTTTGCTTTTACGGTGGGCACTTCCATAAAGGCAATGTTTTCGATCTGCGCTGTTGGCTGAGGTTCAGCTGCCATTTGGCCTGCTTGTTCGGCCTCGGTAGGGGTATTCCCTGCAAAAAGAATAAAGTACAAAGCCACCGCCACCAGCACACCAATCACCAGTGCCGCAATAATAATTAACATTTTACCCGGACGTTTGCGGCCTTCCACCACTTCTTCAACGGCTTCGTCTACATCCACATCCTGCTTATTTTTTTGATCCTCTTCGGCCACGCGCTATCACCTTTTTGTTTATCTTTGCTTTGCCTGATTATGTGGGAAATAACAGATGGAATCAAGCGGTTGCAGAACGCCGTGCAGGTTGAGGCGTTTTTGGCTCAGCCGGATTCTTTTTTGCGGCCGCTGCTTCCTGCGCTGGCGATACTTCTAGCTGCTGCTTATCAAGCTGGTGCCAGCTTTGCCGCAGGATAGACAAATGCTCGATAACCGCATCGGCGGCGGCGGCATCGTTTTTGATGTCAATATCCAGCATTTTAGTAAGTAAAAATCCATAAATACGCATTAACCGAACGCCAACCTCTCCACCTTTTTCCGTATCAAGGATTGACATCAAATAACTAACAATCTCCATGCTGCGCTGGTTTGCCTTGCATCTGGCTTCAATATCGCCTGCGGCAATGGCTGCCTTAGCTTGCCGACAAAACTTAATAGCACCATCATACAACAACACAATCTGTTGGGCGGGCGAAGCATTCTGAATCTGTTGTTCCAGATAACGCCGTGCCTGTTGTTGCTGATCTGAGTAACTCATTATCTCTCCCTAACTGTTGGCATTTTGTGCATCAATAAATTGCGTCACTGTGTTACGTAAACTTTCCAACTGTGCTAAGGCCGTTTCCATGGCAAAAAACTTGTTTTCCAGATTCTGCCGCACCGTTACCAAGCGGGCATCAATGGTCTCAATCCGATCCGTCAGGCGCTCGTTTTCACTGGTTTTGGCATTAATATCAAGATCCAATATGCCACTTAACTTCGTGGCATCATTCAGCAGCTGATACAACTGATCTCCTAGCCCACGGCTTACTGTTACTTCAACATCGGCCACGGGGCCAGCATTGGCGCCGCCGTTAAACACGAGGGCCAACCCTTGTGCATTGGTTTGGCTTGTACCTGTTAAGCCTTGCCCTTCTGCTGCCAAGCTACCATTGGGTGCTGTTGCGCCACTGGGTGCGGTGTTTATCTGGCCACCCAAAACATTACCATCGGCATCTGTACCATCAATGCCAACGTAGTAAGTACCCGGCACGGTATTGCTGGTTACTGATGAAAAGGCCACCCGTGAATCGGATGCTGATACATCCACTTCAAACAGCTTCTTAATTTCGCGTGCACCAGTTAGCAGTTTATTATCAAGCTCTTCTTCATCTATGGTCAATTTAAAGTCTGAATCTACTTTAATGCCAATTTGCCCAAGGCTTTGAAAACCATCGGCCGCAGCCGACACACTACTGCTCACCGTAGAATTCAACTGGCTTGTTAAACTTCTAAGAATACTGCTAAAGGCAAGGGGGCCAAATTCGGTATCATTCGTAGGGTCACCGTCATCATCTGCATCAACTTCGGGATCACGATCAATCTCGGCCCGCTGATCTTCAATAAAATCACGCATGGCGTTATAGCTATCCACAAAACTGGTCAGATCGGTCTTTATCGCATTTAAATCTCGCTCAATGGTCAACGTCAGCTCGGTATCTGGCTCGGCCTGCGCTAAAGAGAGAGTCACCCCTTCAATAATATCGTCAATTTCATTGGTACCACGGGTAATCCCCCCAATCCCATTAACGGTCAGCTCGGCATCGGCCGCCCCCTGCAATTCATTTTTGATGGCATTTGTACCATCTTGGAAGCCAAGATCAAGCGATGTGGTTGTGGCTGCGGCATCAAAAGTAATTTCATTGGCCAAACCTGTATCATCAGCCGCCAGCACCAGATAATGCTCGGTTGGTGATGCTGTAACAATAGACGCAGAGACACCACTGTCCGCATCGTTTATTTTATTGCGTAAATCCAGCAAACTATCGTTCGCCCCAATTGTAATGGTTTGCCCATTCAGTTCAAAATCGCCCGCTGTTATCCCAATATCCACAAGATTATCTGTGGCGCTTGATAATGCATCAGAACGCAGCTGATGCGCCTGCGCAACCGCTTCTATGGTAATTCTGTGCGTCCCTGTTTGGGCTTTTTGGGAAACAGCCGCCCCCATAAGCTGGCCTGCCTCGCTTGGTGTGTGATCACCCGGTGCTGTGGATGTAGAGGCAGATGTCAGAAAACCCTGTTTCTTATCAAATGTATTATCCGCAAAGAAGCTGGTACTACCACGCAACCGATCGGTCACATTACGGAAGTCGGTCGCTACGGTTTTCAGTTCATTCAGCGCGGAGATTTCCTGCGTATTTTCGGAAATTTGGCGTTCGTACTGCACCGCCTGCGCACGGCGTGCCTGAATTGTATTATCAACAATGGCCTGCGTATCAATACCAGAAGCGGAACCAACAAACCGCACTTGGCCATTTGGGCCTACCTGAACATTATTGGTATTTAAATCAACCATGGCACGCTACCTGCGACCTTTCCTTTTTTAGCATTTCATCATTCTTATGCACATGGGCAAAAGTCAAAAACTGTCTTTTCATATTTAGAGTGTCCCATCTGCCACAATACCCTTAGGACGCACATTACGCGCATATAAACGTAACAGTTCGGCGCCCTCATATGTCTTTACCGCCACATCATCATGGGCACGCTTTACCGTGCCAGCGATATCGCCATTTTGTACTTCAAGGCTAACATACATATCATCTGGCGCTAATAAATCATCCACATGCTGTTTAGCGGCCAGATAGGCTTTATCTAACGCCGCTTCCAGATTAAAAGATGAGGGCCAAGCAGGCACCTGCCATGCGGAAGAATGCTGACTAGATGTTTCCGCGCCATCACCATCCACCATGGCACCACTATTTTGCATCAGGCTCTGCGCAAGATGAGCTTGTGTTTTGCTTACTTCTGGCTTGGAAGATTTTTTAAGTTGCATGTGGCTTATCCTTCAAGCAAGCGCAGTAACCGCTGTGGCTGCTGATTCAGTCGATTCAGCATTTCCAGCCCCATTTCCATCATAGCCTGACTAGATGTCAGATCGGTGATTTCTTTCCCCACATCTGTTTCCAGCAGGTTTGCTTTAGCAACACCTAAATCTTCTAGCGCCGAGCGCAAACGATCTGCACTAAATTCCATGCGGGAAATCTGCCCCCCCAAAGTGGCCATAAGGCTGGAAACAACATCCAGCGCATTATCAATATTATCCATGGACGTTCCGGCATTGGTGACGGAAGTCAC
>CAZDNZ010000030.1:0-10821 GCA_964506925.1 uncultured Pseudomonadales bacterium
CAGCACCGTCGCACAGTAACCAATTATCCGGTGCTGTAGCCGTTGCCGTAGGCATAAGCATACCTGCGGGCAAAACCGCCTGAAACCCTAAGGTATTATCGGATTGCACCATCAGTGCCTGCCCTGCCGTGCCACCCGATACCACCTGCTGCGATTGTTCGGCATCCCAACTGAGAATACTGCCCGTGGGTTGGTTGCCTAAATCTAAACCAGCTGAGGTTATTTTGCTTCTTACCTGCCAGTCTGGTGTATGGATGGTACCGGTATTCTCAACGATCGTCAGGGCGTCTGCTGTGCCCATCAGGCCGAATGTAGCGCCATTATCTTGGTTAAACAGCAGCGTTGGGGCAGCACCACGCAGGTTTAATTGATAAAAATCATGAGGGACATTTGATATACTGTATGCCGCAATTGGGCTATAACTCAGGCTTTGTGGCGTTGAACTTAACGTTACACTATCTCCGGCTGCTGTTTGCAGATTAGTCAATACCAGCTGTGTATCTTGCCCATCAAATGTGGCTGTATAAATGCTGGCATAGGCAACTGTGGCTGCCCACTGCAGCCGTACCCGCCGGCCAGCATGCAGCAAGCCCAACTGGTTGCCAGATACCATTAAGCTATCTGCCCCTGTTTGATTTAGGCTGACATCGTTCAGGGGCACCCAGTCGTCCATTGTCGCAACGACCGAGGCCTTCAGGGTTCCGTCCCCGTTCAAAGATGTATTCAGCCGCTCGTTAATACTGTTACGCGTGCCTGAAGCCTGATCCATCTCGTTTAGGGCATCCAGCACATAATTAAAATCGCCATCTATTTTTTGGCTTGAAATGGCCACTTTGGGCACGGCTGCGGCATCATCCTGATATTTTGTCCGGTTATTCAGCCCTGCCTGCCCGGCATAGCCTGCTGATGGACGTTGATATTTTGTACTCATCGTTCTCTCACTCCCTCTATTTTCATCCCAAAGTGGGTTAATGGGCCGGTTGCTGCATGGCTTTCAACCGCAAAGGCAAAGACATCGGCCACAAATTTATCCTGTTGAATGGGGGCTTTGGGGTTGTTGTTATCCCACAGGGCGGTGTCCCATGTGCCTAAATCCCAGTAATCTGGCGTTTTTGTGCTTTGGGTAAAGGTAGGCACCGGGTTGGCACTGTCGTAATTCACATAGCGCTGAACCGTCAGGTCGATAAGGGCGCCCTGATCGGTAATACAGGTGTAGGCCTTATTGGCCCAACGCTTGAATTTATCGCCCACATTCAACCATGGCAGCCACCAGCGCGTTGTAATGCTCTGGCCATCATCGGCCCAGACATCTTCCGTATAGCGGTAAAGCTGGCCACCCTGCGCCGCATAAAGGGTGCCGCCCGGTGTACTTAAAAAAGCATTTGCTGTGGCAAAGAAACCGTTAAATCGGGACCATGCCAACCCATCCTGCGTTACTTGAAAAATCAAGGTTTCGTCCGCCAGCTTAAAACCAAACCAGCCCTGCGGCGTGTATTGCATACTTTGCAGCTGCCGATAGGCTTGTGGTTGGGCTTTTAATTGTCGTATAGCGGCCGTGATGGTTGGCGTTACTTCTGCGGCTAAATCCCCCACATCCAACTGTGCTGTGGCCAGAGTGCGCGAAAGTGTGCGGGCACCAGAATGGGTAAAAAAACCAATATCATTGGGTAACTGTACGACCATATCGCCATGCAACACCCCCACCGGGAGGGTACGCTGCCATGCAAAATCGCCTGTTGCGGTGGGGTCTGTGCCTGCCCAGAGCTGGGTGCTGTGC
Organism: uncultured Pseudomonadales bacterium; assembly: GCA_964506925.1. GTDB lineage: Bacteria > Pseudomonadota > Alphaproteobacteria > UBA2136 > JAPPOO01 > CAZDNZ01. The sequence goes on from CAZDNZ010000030.1 coordinate 1,778, forward strand.
CGCCCAAAAAACACCGTCAGCCCGTCTTTTTCTGCCATGGCCATTAATTCATCGGCAATCCCCATTTTATCTGCCAGATTTATATTCGGCAGCACCCCGGCAGGCGCATACCATGCATAGGCATCGTTAACGCCATGGGTATAAAATACGCGGGTTCTATCCACATTTGCACTAAAGGTCTCTGGTTCAAGCGGCCCGCGCCCAAATCCCCACAATCGATCATGTGTGGCGTAAATAAACGCAAAAGGGGGCGGTTTCAAAAAGAGGGTAACGCTGGCTAAATCTGTGTTCAAAACCCCAGATTCCAGCGTAATGGTGAGCGTTCCATTTTGATCCGTCACACTACTGATGGTGCTCGTTACGCTGGTATCGTCGGTAAAGTGAATCTGAATATCGGCACCTTGCTGGTACAACGTACCATCGCTTTCTATGGTAAACTGATCCGGCGCCACATAAGTCAGGTTTTCACCTGTTTCCGGCCATGCCTGCGTGAGAGGGGACATATCTTGCCCATTCCAGATTAAAACATCATCTAGGCCATTAACCAGAATCAGCTGACCAGCAAAATAGACGCTCCGTAATGTGCCTGCCGGATTTAACCCTGTATAAACCTCCTCCCAGCCGCTGGTGGTCTGTAAATAGAGGCTACCGGTGGTTGTTAGCGCCAGAATCTGCTCGGTGCCTTGTGCCGTAATATAGCTGGTAAGGGCTTGAATTGTTGCCTGAAGTGCAGCACCCGCCTTGCTAAAGCCATTCCGTTTTGTGCCGGCACCATCGGCCGTGGTATATAAATTAAGGGTATCGCGCGCATATGATGTGCTCATGATGCTGGGGGCACGCGCCGAGGACATCATGCGCCGCGGAAATGGCACAAAAATACTTTCAGCCATAAGCTGCTCCTTCTTCATTAAATTGAAAATTATATGTATTTATACAATATTAGAGTAAACAGCTGTCCGTAATGCTGCTTGTGGCTTGGCTAACATCGATAGCTTAATTTGCTGTTTGGCAGCCAACCATTTTTGCTCAAACAGACGCATATCCTGCGCTGCCGAAAAGCCGCGCTCATATACGCTGGCCCAGACCAAACCACCCCACACCAAGGCTTTATGATGTTCAGGCGGTACCAGAATGGCATCGGTGCCATCTGTCCGCTGCAAATCTACAATTTGAGGCAAGTAAAAAACCTTCAAAGAGGTTGCTTGTGGTGGAAAAATACTCAGGGTCTGGTTTTGTAAATTATAGGCTGGCAACGTTTGGTTATTTTGCCCATCTTGCCAAGCGGCCACCGCAACCAAACTAATGGGCTGCAAGGCCTGCCCTGTGGCATTAACTATTTGCTCTATTTTGCGGACGGGTGCATTTAGCTGCGCTTGCCCCTCGGCATTGGTGGTAATGCATTGCAGGCTGGGTGATTGCTCGGCCTGAAACGGCCCTAGCTCATCCAGCAGTTCGTTGTAAGCCGCATTGAGCCAGCCCAGGGCTTTCTCCAGCATTTGGGTGTTAGGGCTATTTTCGTGGTGGGCCAGTTGCAAAATCTCTTGTAAAATTTCATTTACCGTCATGTCTGACTCCTCTCTCCAGAATCATGGAAAATAAACAGGAGCATCTGTCGTTATATAAATATTAAACAAATGCTCCTGTGCGGTTATGGTGTGCAGGTTAATCTGCGTCAGCTGCGCTTATCTAATCTGCGTCAGCTGCGCTTATTTAGTCTGCGTCAGCTGCGCTGAATACATGCACCACGCCATGATCCATGTTGTTGAAGACGAGTTTTTCTATGCCACGGATTTCATCAATGGCGAAGCCGTTCTCATGGCCATAGTCATCCACATCTTCTTTGTAGTTGGTGCGTTTACCCCAAGCAATGGCCACAGCCTGCGCACCACACAACAGATTGTGCGCGACATCCGTACCAGCGGCGCCTGCCCCAGTTGCTACGGGGATTTCATCACATTCAAAAATCATCACACCATCCCACATGCCTTTATAACGTTGACCATGCACCAGAACAGACTCGTTGAAAGATTGCGGAATATGTACATTCACATCCTTAAAAGCCTGATCATCCAGTAAATCGCGCACAGCATAAGGGTGCGCAAACAGGACGAACATTTCTTGGGTTTTATTCTCTGTTTTCATGGTGAACGGGCGCACTTTGCGCGTGCCATCTAGTAGTGCTTTACGCTTGGCGCGCGAGATTGCGGCGGTAGTCAGCTTATCGTTTGTGCCATCCACATTTGCCAGTGCAGTGGCGTGGGTGGCATCGTAGTTGGCATCGGTGGCACCATACAGGTAACGGGTTTGGGTGCGGCCGCTAGTGGTATCTGTTAACGCTGTAATGATGCTTTGGCGCATGCGGTCGGATGCCCAATCAACCAAGGCTTCCCGCGCCTGATTGCGCAGATCGAACGCTGTGCGCTGCTCGGACATTTCGCCGCGCAGAATTACCGCATGGCGCAGCGTATCCACCGTTATTTTTTGATCATAAAAAACCAGATCTTCTTCGTTGCCTTTTAGGGTACTATCACCCGTAACGCCTGTGCCGGAAAGTTTGGCACGCAGCTGCAGGGTAATAGCATCCCCCGGCGCTTTGGTCAGTTCCTCTTTCACTTGAATTACGGCATTGGAACCGTTGCCCATAAAGGTTGCAAACGGATTGCCCGTAACGTATTCAGCAAAAACCTGATCGGACCACTGCTCGGCAGAAACGCCATGCGTGGATTGAATTGTTGCGGTCATTATTTATATCTCCTGTTATCATTATCCTCATTCAAGCCTGTTAGGCTTTTTGATTATGTACTGCGGATTATATTCTGCAGAGGGGGACGCCGGTAGGCTGCCGCCTGTGTCTTTTTATTTTTCTGCTGGCGGGTTTGGTAACTTACGCTCGAAAACGGCGTGGCCTCACCAGGTGCAGGCAATGAGGGCTCTGCCCCATCCTGCCCCAGAATTTCCTGCCTTAATTCCTCACGCAGGGCGTCCCGAATGCTCTGTGGGTCGGCGCCATACTTATCGGCAAAAGCAGCATATGGCTGAAAAGCCAAAGCCACTTTCAAGGCCGCCAACACTGGGCGCTCGGCTTGCATAACCTGCTGCAAAAGCGCTGGATTGGCCTGCACCGCCCGCGCATAGGGCGAATATGACACCGCATTATCCTCGGCCGTGCCGGTTGGCTCCAGCCGGATAAGTGCATCATAATCGATATCAAACAAAGCCAACGCTGGCCGCAGCAGCGCTTCATCCGCCTCGATTACGGCTTGTTTGTCGGTTGATGTTGGCGCATCATCCGCGATGGTTTCAGCCCCCTGTTGCGCGGGCTGATGGCCCACAGAACCTTGTGTTGGGTCAAATTGACCTAATTGGTTGGCCAGTGCGGCCAATTTGGCCTGCGCCGGATTTTGTGGCTGCCGGCTGCGTAATTTCTGTATCAATTCTCGCATAGAAAAGATTCCTTATTTTGTATTCATTATTATACAGTTATAGCTATATTTCGTTGGTATTTGGAGGTACAGCCTCCTGCCGCTGCTGATCCGACCCAAGGGCGGCCAGTAAAGCCTCCTTGTTACGGAGGCTGGTGGCCTCGACCAGCATATGCGGTGGAATGGGCACCCCGGCTGCTAACAACATGTTTAACTGCTGAATTTCAAGCTCTTGGCTGCTCATGACATCGCGCACTTCTTCAACATACACATCGTAAGTACCAAGCGTAATGTCGTTTTCCATCACCGTGTCCCCTTCTGCATTTTGCCGTGTTCGGTTAAGGTGCAGCTGACGCGGCGCGGCCATATCGTCGGTAATACGAATGACCATCTCGGCAGTAAAGTATTGCCGCATTAAGGCCAATAATTGGTGACCCAATGCCCGTTTGGTTCGGCGGAGCGCATCAAAGGCAAACATCTGGTTTAAGGTACCTGCCATCTGCCGCTGCTGAATGGCTAAGCCACTGGTGGCATTACTTTGTTTACCAATACTTTCATCGAATACCCCCATGACTTCCTGAATATCACGGGCAGCCTGATCCATCACCGCAACTTGGCTTTGCGCCAGATCGCTGTTACGGATAATCTTGAGTTCTTTGCCGGGACGTTTCAGAATCATGCCATCAGGCCGGGCAGCTTCCCGCGCCAGTTTATAGGGGTCTTCCACGGCATCAATATCTGCAATTACCTGCGCCGTGTTCAGTAAGTGCATGGCTTTACTGCGTCTTTTATTCAGCTCTTTTTGTGGATCTATGGCGCTTTTCACCATGCCATAGGGCCGGCCATCCTTTCGGTTACGCTTAAATACATAAGGTACTAAAGAAAAACCGCCATGCTGGTAAGGCAATGGCTGATGGGATAGCAACAGATTATCGGTAAAGTAAGCCACATAGACCCTGGGGACAAAAGCGCTCGTAACAGAACCACCGTGTGCTTTGGCAAATTTAGCATCAAAGGTGGTGGTGGTGCGCCCATCTGGATGGGATAGCATATACTGGGTTTCAGATTTTTTGTACTGAACCTCCACCACGCGAAGTTTATCGCCATTGGCATTAATGTACTGAATACCCGGCGCCTGCCCATAATGATGCTGGCCAAATTGTGGTTGCTTTAACAGGCTGAGGGCCTCGGCCGCTTTGGCTGGAAAGTGTTGCTGGATATCATCTTCATCCAGCCAGCGCTCGCGGCACACAAAGCGCGCATCCGAAAAATCCTGCCGACTGGCTGATGGATCCCAGATAACGCGCAGTTCATCTTCGCACCGGTTAAATATATGGGTTTGCTGGCCGCCGTTTTGCGTATCCGCTTCGATACCAATATCCAGCCACCCGATACCCGTAACCAAACCTGCGCGAAAAACCTGAGAAATCTCAAGCGCCTGATTATTCCGTTCGGCAATGTACAGGCTTAAATCCGATAATGCGCGGGCGGTATCTTCCTCCTGCTGCTGGCCACTGCGGGACCGATACAAAATCCGTGTCCGCCCGGCCACCTCGCTACCGGCCAGATTATCCACTTTGGATGCCAGTTTATTTATAACAATCGGCGGCTGGCCGTATTCTTGTAGTTTACTGATTTCGTCTGCTGTCCAGTGATCGCCATCGTAAAAGGCCCAGGCCTGCTTGGCATCTGCATGCCAAGCGGTATAGGCGGGATGATGAACAGCAAATTCGTAATATCGCCGGGCTTTATCCAAGTCTGTAGACGTAAAAAAGCCCCCGACGGGGGTGGAATCCTTCTGCATGATGAGTGCTTTCTATTAAAAAGTTTTGAGGCTTATGCCAAGTTTATCACCCTCTTGTTTTATAAGGGGTGTTAGCTTACGCTGAAGAATATTTTGCATTTCCCTAATAGCCTAATGAATACATTTAATTTCTCCCTATTCTAGATATTATGAAAATCAATATATCTATCTATAAACTTATTATTAAAGAGATCGCATAATACAATACGCCCGCACACAAAGTTGCAATAAATGAAAGCCAAATAAATTTTGTGTATTGCCAAAAGGCGGCTAAAGCAGTTTTCATAATCTAATCTCTTATAATTATTTTAAATCATTAATGATATTTTTTAAAATAACTCAACATACTTCACAAAAACTATTGCTATAAACAACGGTATAATTTTTTTAACAATATAATGCACATTACTGTTGTGTTTTAAACTTTTAATGAATATATCGACATTTTTCATAAAATCCCCATAAGTTTGAGAGCAATAAAACCAGCTGTAAACCCAATAAGTTCTTGTATTAAAATCCAAATATTTTGAAATGAGCATTTATATTTCATATCGACCAACTAATTATAGTTTACGTTACTGCATTTTTCCAAAAATTTTGGGCATATTTTTCTGCAAGCTTGGTGATTTAACTTCCATTTATTGAATATATCGGAAATATCCATCTCTATGCAACCTGTTTAAATCTAAAGTCAATCGACTATAGTCAACTTGGTCTCGGGTGCTTGCGCTAATATGCGGATAGCCGTTGGTGGCCCATATAATATGCCCGCACTGCCGCCTTCATAGGTTTGCCACAAAGGCTGGCAACTATGCGGGGGATCGTAAGAAACCTGCAGCTGCGCGGCACCTTCCAGCGTAAAACCCACAGCTTCCGCTTGTTGGCACAAAAAAACCGGCGCTTGCCGGCCGATGGTGTGGTAATGATAGGTGGTCATTTCTTACCTTTCCTATTGATATATATATTGTTTCTGTTACAGCGCCCAAGCATCCCGCGTTGCTGTACTGGTTTGGTTATATGCTGGCGGGGCGCGGGCCAGCGTTAGGCCACTCATCACGAGGTAGCGCGTGGCATCCATCAAGTGATCATGTTGTTTAACGACACGGCCGTTGGTGTGCCGCCGATAGATTCTAAACTCCCGCCACCATGTTTCTAGATCGGCAAAGACTTTGAGGCGACCTGCGCGCATCCGTTCCAGCATATGCAGTAATCCTGCTTCTACGCTGTTATTGGCGCGGGTGAGATACACGCCATGGCGGGTATAAATATCCATAACCGATGTGCCATCCTGCGCATTAACCGCTTGGCCAGCCGGATCGCAGACGCCGGGAATCCAGCTACCATGCTGTTGAATAACGGCACAGTGCTCGGCGGGCGTTTGCTCGGCAGCCAGATGACAATGGGTGATATAAAGGATATCGGTCTCGTCATCATAAGCCCCCCACACAATAGCTGTGGGATTCGTCCAGCCAAAATCAATCCCATAAACACGCTTAAAGCATGGTGGAATTGGAAAACGCTGGATGGCAATATCGGTTTCCGCAATTGGGAATACCTTCCCCGCCCCCAAGCGGGGCGTGCCAGCTTCCCGCGCTTCTATTTCATGAGGACGCAGGCTGCGGCGTAATTGGTCTTTTTCAGATTCCGCCAAGTAGGGTGTGTCGTTCCAGCCCGCCCGAATAACCTGGCGGTGCGGCACTTGCTGTGCCAGAAACCGGTGGCACAGGTCTGTCATGCCCAGCAGGGGCGTCATTGTAAGTAGAATATGGCCTTGCAGGGTGGCTGTCCGCAGGAGGCATTCCTCGTAAATATCTATTGCTGGCTCTTCGTCCAGATGAATTAAATGCCGCGCGGTGCCTTGAAACTTGGCGCGGCCTTGATCATAACTTTTAAAGCCCAAGGTGCTCCAACCGCCAGAAACATGCCGAATATTCAGCATATCTATGGCGTTAGACACCCCGCGTTTGTGACTGATAGCCCCCTGAAGTGGGGTGGGTAAAATCTGTAAGTATGTATGCTGCAGAATATCGCGCGTCATTTCCATGGTCTGGCTGGCTGCCCACGCCTGTACAGGCTGCGTAAAGCGTGCACCAGCCCACCATGCCGGATAAAGCCCGGTTAGATGCATCAGCATCTCGTAAGCGCCAGCCAAAGTTTTACCACACCTGTTGCCAGCCAAAAATAAACGCTCGCGCGCGGTTTGACCAGCGGTATGAAAAGCCAATTGCTGAGAATACGGCTGGTAATCCAGCTGCTGTTGCCATGTCAGCCGCTGCTGTTTTACCGAGAGCAACCGATGCAAACGCTGCTTGTGGGCGTAAGAAAGATTGGGCTGCATAGTTTATATTTCACATTAAGTTTTTATAGCATATATATATTATTTATATATTTCCCAGTTTTTTATACAGGTCCTCAATCTCGGCATCCAGCTCTTGTGGCGTGAGGGCCTGCGTGTTGTCCAGCCCTTTTTCGCGCTGGAGGGCTTCCCAGCGGCTATAAAGCAATTTTGCCGCTTGAATATCGCCTTCGGCAGCCCTGCGGTAAACCGCTTTATCTATCAGATCAAGCTCGTTCCCCACCACGGCGAGGCGCTGGGTTTTGATTTCATCCCATAACTCTGGTGTGAGATAATCCCGGATGGTACGGGGATGCACCCCTACAATGCTGGCAATTTCTTTTTGGGTACATCCATCAAATGCGGGATTTGTCATCACTTTAATAATCTCGTTACGCAAGCTGACGCGGGCTTTATAGCCTTTGTTTGTTTTATACATGCTCATGAGAATCACCTTTTATATTCTAACTAAACGGAATAATGAGACATTGTTCCGTTGTCAAATCGCTCGTTTAACTGTGTAAATACAAAGTTAAACAACGACATAAAAAAACCGCGCCGTTAGATATTAATCAGCGCGGTGTAAGCAGAATTTTTTCAGTATGATTTATTTCTACCACAGGTTGCGTCACTTGTCAACAAATTTTTTGTACTGCACTTCGCCGCGCGGCACTATAACGTCGGCTTGTGGTGGTTTTGCAGGTTTTTCCAACAGATTAATCGCCACAAGTTCGTTGGTCACCAACTGCCAGGCTTTGCGCAAATGCCGCGCCACATATTTATCATCCAGCTGGGCCCATACCCCTACTTGCCGAAAAGAATAGCACCAACTTAAACGCATACGCTTGCCTTTGCGCCGCTCAGCCTCCTGCATTGTGTTGGCCTTTTGGTAGGTGGCGGCATCCACATAATCTCCCCAATAGTAGGCCATCAGTAATTTTTTATCTTCAGCGGGCAGTTTCTGGCAGGCCTGATACACATCCTGCGCCAGCAGCACTTGCTCGGTACGATCGGTTGGGAGATGACTCTGATGGCCGGCAAAACGCTGTATGGCCTGTTGTTGATCTGGCGTTGCCTCACGGTAAAAGCCGGCTATACTGGCAAAACGCCGTTTGCGTTGCACCTCTGTTGCCCAGCGTAATGCGTGATCCACATCCCTAAATATGGTTTCTGGCATATCGTCTCCCCCCTTTTTTGTTGTCCTCATGCTTAGGGTTGCTTATGCATACAATAAAACCAAGTTCAAAACGTACACAATTTTTGGGGGATGATATATAACAGCTTGTTAGATTTTTTATCTGATAATTTTATAGGATGTATTAAATATAACAATGAAAGAGGTGGCAGAGAAAATATAGTCGTTTAACTTTGCATTTGCACAGTTAAACGACGATGTCTGCGTGGTAGCGCGCAGACCAAACGCAAGGCACACTTTGGCTTTGCCAAAGTGTAACGAGCGATTTGACAACTTAACAATGGGTCA
>CAZDNZ010000031.1:0-10624 GCA_964506925.1 uncultured Pseudomonadales bacterium
ATGCAAAAACAACACGTGCTTCAAGTTGGGCAAATAGATGGTGGCGGGGCGCTGGCACAAATATGCCCAAAAGGTATAGAATGCTTGCAAACCGATACCATTGAAAATGCGCTCGATATTCTGCTGAAATCTTCGGTAACGTTGGTAATCATAGATTTGGCGCTGGATACCGGCACATTCCTCAAGGCACTGCAAACCAACAAAACCAACCTGCCCGTGTATGTGTGCGGCACGCCGCAGCAGAAAAAGGATGCCGTCAAGGCCATGCGCCTGGGCGCGGCCGATTATCTGCCCACCCCACTGGATAAGCGTATGCTGGCATCGCTTTTGGAGCCCCTTGCCGCCACCACCGCAGAGGACTGGCAGCCCATCGCTGGCGATCCGCAAACACAAGCCCTATTGGCGCAAGCCAAACAATTTGCCCAAAGCCCAGCCACGGTATTGTTACGGGGAGAAAGTGGAACGGGGAAAGAAGTCTTCTCCAAGTACATACATCTGCATAGCCCGCGTAAAAACCAACCTTTCATCGCGGTGAACTGTGCCGCCATTCCGGAGGCCTTGCTGGAATCCGAGCTGTTTGGTCACGAGAAAGGGGCATTCTCTGGTGCGGTCGCCAAAAAACTGGGGAAATTCCAGCAAGCGGATCAGGGTACATTATTACTAGATGAAATATCGGAAATGGATCTGGCGTTACAGGCCAAGCTATTGCGCGCTATTCAGGAAAAAGTGATTGATCCCGTTGGCAGCAACGCCCCTGTGCCTGTGGATATTCGCCTAATTGCCACCACCAACCGTCAGCTGGAAGATTTTGTTGCAGAAGGCCGTTTTCGGGAAGATCTCTACTTTCGGCTGAATGTGGTCTCCCTTGAAGTGCCGCCCCTGCGTGACCGCCCGGGCGATATTCTGCCGTTGGCCACCTTCTTTCTGAAACGCTTTGCGGCGCAGAATGATTTGCCTGAACCTAACCTCGCCGAAGATGCGCAGGAAAAACTGATATCATGTTATTGGAAAGGGAATGTGCGCGAGTTAGAGAATACCTTGCATCGCGCTGTGTTGCTGGCTGGCGGATGCCAAAACTTAACCGCAGAGCATATTGTGCTTTCGCCGATGTCCCTCAAAATGATGGATATTCCCGCAAATAACGAGGCGGCCGCCCAATCGGCTGAGCAGACACTCCGCCCCAATCTGGCCGGGGCTGCCGCCCAGCATTATGCCGCAATGGGGCAAGGCAATGCCCGACTAAATACTGACTTTATTGGCAAAAGCCTGAACGATGTGGAAAAAGAACACATCCTCAGTACGCTGAACTACTGCCGGGGCAACCGGGAACATGCCGCTGATGTGCTGGGCATTTCTATTCAAATTTTACGGGAAAAATTAGCAAATTACAGTACTTAAAGCTGTTAGCAATATAAAACAGCTTTAGGCTTTTGTCTCATCCGTAGCCGGAGCTTCAGATGCTGTATCCGCCGCTGCTGGTGCGGTCGCAGATACTTTTGTATCTTCTGCGGCCACGGTTTCCGCTGCTTGAACTTCTGCTGTATCGGCAGCTTCGGCCTGAACGGCATTATCTTTTTCTGCTATTTCTGCTGTTTCTGCTGCTGTCTTTTCGGCTTTGGCAGGCTTGGTTGCTTTGGCTTTAGGTGCGGCCGCAGCTTTGCCTTCCGTTAGCGAGATAATCGCCATGGGGGCAGCATCACCTTGCCGAAAGCCGGCTTTAATCACGCGGGTAAAGCCACCTGGGGTATCCTGAAATGTTGGGGCAATTTCTTCAAACAGTTTTTTTGCCACTTCATGAGACATCAACCGGCTTTCAACCACACGCCGGTTATGCAAGCCGCCTTTTTTGGCGCGGGTAATCAGCGGCTCCACCACACGGCGCAGATCTTTTGCCTTCGCCAAGGTTGTCCGGATATAGCCGTGACGCAGCAACTCTGTCGCCAAATTGGCGAACAATGCCTGCCGATGCTCTGACGTGCGGCCTAGTTTGCGGCCTGCCATTCCATGTCTCATGGTTTATATCCTTCTCTTTTCCTCTTACCAAAGTGTGCTTGCTATACCGACACTAGTAGGTTTTGTCAATCTTTTTTGCCAGCTCTTCAATGTTTTCTGGTGGCCAGTTTTCCAGCCGCATCCCCAGACCCAAGCCCATCTGCACCAGAACATCCCGAATTTCATTCAAGGATTTACGCCCAAAGTTTGGTGTTTTCAGCATCTCGGATTCTGTTTTTTGTACCAAGTCACCAATGTAAACAATATTTTCGTTTTTCAGGCAGTTTGCACTCCGTACAGAAAGCTCCAGCTCGTCCACTTTCATCAGCAGTGCCGGGTTAATGTCGGGCATTTCAACTTCGCGCTGGGTATTATCCACCTGTTGCGCCACTTCTTCAAAGTTGATAAACAACGTCAGCTGATCTTGCAGAATACGTGCTGCATAAGCCAGTGCATCGGCCGGGGTAACCACGCCATTTGTTTCAACATCCATGGTCAGTTTGTCAAAGTCAGTTACTTGTCCTACCCGCGCATCCGCAACCTTAAAAGATACCCGCCGTACCGGAGAGAACACGGCATCAATCGGAATAACACCTACCGTCTGCTCGTCCATGACATTCTGGCTGGCAGGGCTGTAGCCTTTACCCGTGCTGACAACCAGTTCCATATTCAGGGTTACCCCTTCATTGACGGTGCAAATTTCAAAATCGGGATCAATCACTTCAATATCGCCGGGCAGCTTCAGGTCACCAGCGGTCACAACTGTGCTGCCTTTAGCGCCTTTTACTTGCAGGCTAACTGTTTTTGGCTCGGTCGCATGAGACCGTACAGCCATACTTTTCAGGTTAAGAATAATATCGGTCACATCCTCATGGACGCCATCGATAGAAGAAAATTCGTGCAGCACGCCTTCTATTTTAACACTCGTGACGGCTGCGCCTTGCAGAACAGATAATAAAATCCGGCGCAGGGCGTTCCCCATTGTGTGGCCAAAACCACGCTCGAGGGGCTCAACCACAAAGGTGGCTGTTTTGCGAGGATCGTGCCCCGATTTAATATCCACACTGTTGGGTTTCATCAGTTCGGTCCAGTTGGCTTGAATGTGCATGGTGGTTGGGCTCCCTTGCTTGTTGATCAATCTTAAATAATAGTCGTGGTAAAATCAGAAGGCCTGATTAACCGCTGCGTGATTTCCGCATCCGCACACCGTTGTGTGGAATGGGCGTTACATCACGGATGCCATGAATTTCAAAGCCGACTGTTTGCAGGGCACGCAGGGCTGTTTCGCGTCCCGCACCCGGGCCACGCACATAAATTTCAATGGATTTCATACCGTGGCTCATGGCATCTCTGCCGGCTTTTTCGGCAGCCAGCTGCGCGGCAAACGGGGTGCTCTTGCGTGATCCCTTAAAGCCTTGCTGCCCAGCACTAGACCATGCCACGGCATTGCCATGACTATCTGTGATGGTCACGATGGTATTGTTAAACGTGGCATTAACATGCGCAATGCCACTGGAAACATTTTTACGATCCTTACGCTTGGTACGGATATTTGTTTGAGGTCTGGCCATTATAATTCTCCCTTTATCCTAGCGTTTTTTCACAACACCACTGCGACGTCCCTTGTGGGTACGTGCATTGGAACGGGTTTTTTGACCACGACAAGGCATTTTACGACGATGACGCAAGCCACGGTAGCAGCCTAAATCCATCAGACGTTTAATATTCAGCGAAACTTCCCGCCGCAAATCACCTTCTACTTGGTGATCGGCTTCGATAATCGTCCGCAGGCGGCTGACATCTTCGTCGCCAAGGTTTTTTACCCGCATGTCTTCCTTGATATTGGCTTTTTTCAGAATATCGCGCGACAGATGCGGCCCAATGCCATAAATATAGGTTAACGCGACCCATATTTGTTTTTCTGTCGGGATATTAACACCAGCAATACGCGCCACTAGCTACACCCCTTCTCTGTTATAAAACTTTATAAGACCCATAACCACGCCATGTTTGTGGCATGTGTGTCTGAACTTTATCGTACTTGTGCCCATGTATGCATTTGCACAAAATTGTACACGTGAGCGCGAAACTAGCAGATTTTTTTGACTTGTCAAGAAATTTTACTTTTTATTGTTGCCATGAAAGCACAAAAACAGCGCATTGGGTGCAACCCACTACTGTGTCGCCGCAAAACGACCCGCTTTCCCGTTTGCCCGCTTATCGCGCATGATAATACGCATCTTGCCCACATACTGACCAGATTTATTCCGCACGCGGCGTACAAGCTGTAGTTTGCGTTCGCGTTTTTTTTCAGCGCGCAGAGATGATGGGTATTTCATACGTCTATCCTCAATTTCTATACTACTTCTGACGGCTGACCGTCTTCTTTTCTTTAATGCGCGCGGCTTTACCGGTAAGGCCACGCAGGTAATACAACTTGGCACGGCGCACATCTCCGCGGCGCGCAACCTCTATTTTGCTGATGATTGGGCTATATAAAGGGAACACCCGCTCTACGCCTTCACCTAAAGATAATTTACGGACAGTAAAACTGCTGCCCAGCCCCTCGTTATGGCGGCCAATGCACACACCTTCGAACACCTGTACGCGTTCGCGGGTGCCTTCTTTAACCTTAACGTGCACCTTCAGTGTATCGCCGGCCTGGAAATGCGGCACTTGCTTGTCCAGCTCGGCAAGGTGTGCAGCCTCCACAATTTGGAGCGGATTTTGTTGGTTTTGTGCTGTTTGCGTCATAAATTTATCTCACAATTTCGTTTGCGTATACGCTACATAGGTGAATAAGGTATAAAGGTCAAGTGAAAAATTATATCCGGCGATGTATTCTCTTCAACCTAGCCTGTATTGTTACACACAGCACCAATACCCGATTGACGGCATGCGTTTTTTAGTATACACACCCAAGCTATGTCCTTAAGCTTACTTTTATTACAAAAAACCTTGATATTTACATAAAGTTATTCGTATGAGCTATACGCCTCTTGCCCCGCTAAATGCACAGGGACACATTCTGCCCATGCCAGCATACAACTTTGATGTCCTTGACCCGGATGAACCTTACTTGTTTCTTGCTGCTGTAGAAGGTGGAGACGTTGTGCACATGACCGAGATTTGCACGAAGCTGGCACACCTAACGCTGGAGGCTCACGCTCGCTTAAATGATATCTTCCCATCTCCGCACCGGGTGGCACTGCCATTTGGGTATTTATTTGCGGCAGTACGTAACCGTTTACAAATATCGCCTCGTGATTTAACTGCTCATCCAGATATGTTGCCTTACCTTCGCCAAGTTTTGCTGATCGGTGCGCAGGATGCAGGGCCAAATTGTTTTGATACGATGATAGACTTTATGCATATTGCTGTAGAAGCCGGCGTTCCGCTGGTGAGCTGCGAAACGCAAAATGCGCTGATAATATATGCAGAAGCCAGCACCCCGCAAGATACCCAAGAAGCTCGGGAGCTGGCTTACCATATATGCCGGCCCCCTATGGCTGAAGCATTTGCAGCCTACGGCTGGGAGATTGATCCGGCAGAGATCGGTTCTTAATTTATTCTTTGCTCCGCATACGGGCTTGCGCCAGTCGCCATTTGGCAATTTCGGCATGATGGCCACTTGTGAGAACCTCTGGCACGGGCTGCCCTTCCCACACCGCCGGGCGGGTGTAATGGGGGTATTCCAGCAAAGGGGCGCCTGATTCCGGATCTGTCAGATCAAAACTTTCCTCATGCAGGCTATCGGCACCCCCCAACACGCCGGGGAGCAGGCGCAGAATAGCATCCAACACGGGGAAAACCGCCACTTCTCCGCCACTGAGGACAAAATCCCCCAACGAAATCACTTCGTCCACTTCGGTATCAATCACGCGCTGGTCAATACCTTCGTAATGGCCGCATAGCAGCACCACACCCGCATTTTTCGCCAGACGGCGGGCGGTGCTCTGGGTCAAGCGTTGCCCGGTAGGGGCTAAAAAAATGGTTGGCGCGTCCGGCGTATGGGCTTTAGCCGCACGCAAAGCTGATGCCACCACATCCGGCCGCATCACCATACCGGCACCGCCACCGTAGGGGGTGTCGTCCACCGTTTTGTGCTTATCGGTCGCAAAATCGCGGATATGGGTGGTGGCCAGATCCCACAGGCCATCCTGCAAGCCGCGCCCCGTTACAGAATGTGCCAACGCACCGGGAAATAGCTCGGGGAACAAGGTGACAATATGGGCATGGAAGGTCATTGTTTTGTTTCCGTTATGCTGGTGTGGTGGTTAATGTTTGAAAAATGCAGCGCTGGGCGGCCACAGCAGCCTGCAATTGAGGATGATGCTGCAAATAGGCATAGCCATTGGCCTGCCAGCTGGCCCATGTTGCGGGCGAGCGGTGCGCCAACTGATCCAGCGTTTGGGCAAAGCCCGCCGCATTCTCCAGATGCAGCACAAAGCCTGCTTCGTACTTTTGCAGATCGGTCCAAGGGGTTTGGTCACTTATCAGGGGCACACAGCCATGCGCCAAGGCCTCGATAATCACATGGCCATGGTTCTCCCCTTGGGTAGGCAAGAAAAAAACATCGTGGGCATGAAAAAGGGCGGCAATTTCATCCCGCGGAATGGCATCCAGCACCTGTACCTGAATATGGGCGGGCAGGTTTTCAATTTGTGTTTGGCAGGCAGCCCAGTAGGCCGGGTCTTCCTTAGGGCCGGCAATGGTAAGGTGCATAGGTTGCTGGCATTGGCTAATCGCCTGAAGCGCCCCCAACGGATTTTTCACCCGAGACAGGCGGGAAAAGAATAATACCCGCAAGGGGCCTTCTGTTCGCGCTGGCGGGGGTACAGGCCGAGTTTGGCACAGATCCCAGGCCTCATGCACAGGTGTGTGCGGGAAAAGTGCTTGAATATGCTGTACTTCCGTTGGGTTGGTGGCATGAAAATGCACACCTTGCAGCAGCTTTAGGTGTTTTAGTAGAGAAATAGCCAATTTTTTCTTCAACGCTTTATATTGCAAGGCGCTGGGCTTTGCTTCCCCACGGGGGGCGAGCAACACCGGATAATGCCCGCCAGAAACCCGCCGGCACAGCAACGGCCACAAGGTAAACCAAGGGGAAAACAAGCTGTTATGATAAACCAGATCTGGCGCTACTTCCTGCAGCACATCTCTAAACGTCCGGCGTTGGCGGTAACAAACCTGCGCTTCTGGCCGCTTAACCCATGTATCCAGCGGCACATTGTAAAGGGTTGCATCCTTAAAGTCGTGGGGGCGCGTAAAAATATAAAAATCAAAGTCATCCTTTAGGGCGTGGCAGAGGTTTTCAATAGAAACAATCGGCCCGCCAGCCTTAAAGCCGGGCAGATAATAATCGCAGGTTATCAGGATGCGGGGTTTGCTGTTCATGCCATTTTCTCCTGTATTTCGCCAAAGGCCGCGACCATATTATCCAGAGATAGATTCTGGGCAGCATAAGCCGGTAGGGTAGCGGCCAGCTGCGCCCGTGGCGATTGAGGCTGGCCAAATAATACCAACAGCTGCTGCAACATGGCTTCCTCGGTAAATGTAGGCACTTGCCAGCCCGTCACCCCAGCCTCCACGTAGCAAATTTCTGGGTGATGAAATGGCCCCACCGCGGTTTGGGCATAGCATAATACGGGCACACCGTACGCAATGGCATGGTTCACCCCCAGCCCAACGGCGCCGCAGGTAATAAAAATATCGGCCTGATTAAAGTACCTCGCCAGCTCTGCCTCATCATATACAGCACCGGGCATATGAATGGACTGCCCCAAAGCCGCCCCCGCCTGCGCTTGCAGGTTGGCATGTGCCGGCCCGGCACCCACCAAAACCAACTGCGCTGCCGGCACTTGCTGCTGAAACGCCTGAAAAATACGCATCAGCATCGCAAAATTTTTATCTGGGGTTTGGCGACCGACCGCCAGCACATACGGCCCTGTGTTTTGCTGATGCGCTGTTAGGTTGCGGTGTTGCAGCATGGGCTGAATATCTATGGTATTGTTTGCTACAAACACAGGTTTTTGCACCCCAATGCTTTGCAGATAGGTTTTATCGGCCGTTGTGTAGCACAGGTAAGCATCCACCGATTGAATCAACCACCGTTTAACCATATTCCCTAATTTTTGTTGCCATGCCTTGCGGGCAAAAGCGACCGGCGCCCCATGCCCCCAAAAAACCACCCGTGTTTGCCGCCCGGGCCAAAACCGCGCAAACAGCGCCAACAGATAGGTGCTGGACATTTTTGTCCCCGCCTCTGCGACTAAAATTTTTGGTTTTTGGCGCAGTATTTTTACAATGGGCGGGTGGCACAGGTAGGCATCTTTTTTCCGAGGAAAAATATATGTTTCTGGCTGCATAAAAGGCTGTATATCTGACGTTTTACCCCCACTATTTTGTAAAAAGTTTTGAGCGCATACCAGCCGCCAGCCTTGCTCGGTAAACAGGCGCTGAAACAATGGCACCCGATAATGGGCGCACTGGCGTTGGAGAATAAGATAATCAGCCATGCATCTTTTGTAGCACCTTTTGCATCAATGTGGGAAGCGGCGGCAGCTGATTCAGGTCAAAAGGCTGGCAATCTGCCAGCATATCCGGCTTCTCTGCGTCTGCATCCTTAGAATATTGGGTGTTTTCATCATCTGCCAACCACAGGCGCAATTCAAAATGCGTAAACACATGCTTTACCGCGGGTGGCGACGGCTGCGGCGGCTGGGCATAGGCCTCCCACGGCACTTCCCACAGGCTGGCCAGCAAACCTGTCGGGGGGCGCTGGCGTAAATACACTTGCCCGGCCGCATTACGCACAATATACGCCACACCATACTTAATCGGACGGGCTTTTTTGGGTTTACGCCGCGGATATGTGGCTGGATCTTTACCCTGCGCTGCACAAAATGCTGCCACCGGACATAACAAACACTTGGGGCGGCGTGGCGTACAGATTGTCGCACCCAATTCCATAATAGCATTATTATACAGGCGGCTGTGGGCAGCATCGGCCAGCTGCTGGGCATGTTTTTTCAGGGTCGGTTTGCAATCTGGCAGGGGGTCTGCTACGGCAAACAGACGGCTCATCACACGCTCCACATTGCCATCTACTACGGCGGCTGGCTGGTTATAGGCAAAGGCCAGAATCGCTTGCGCGGTATAGGGGCCAATGCCGGGCAAGGCCTCCAATTCGGTCACAGTTGTAGGGAAAACACCGCCATGCTGTTGCACCAGTTGGCGGGCGCATTTGTGCAGGTTACGGGCGCGGCTGTAATAGCCCAAGCCTTGCCATAGGTGCAGCACGGCCTGCTCGTCTGCTGCGGCCAGATGCGCAATCGTGGGAAAAACCTCCAAAAATTTATGGTAATAAGGCACAACAGTGGTCACCCCGGTTTGTTGCAGCATCATTTCTGCCAGCCAAACGGGATAGGCATCGGTGGTGTGACGCCACGGCAAATCCCGCGCATGGGCGGCATACCAAGCGCGCAGATTTTTCCGAAATTTTTTCCTGTCAGGGGTCTGCATGTCTGGTATGATGACGTAACATGTCCGAAATGCAAGCCAAAGCGCATACCGCCTCCACTCGTTTTGCCAAGCGCAGCGGACGGGTGCAATCTATTGCCGCGCGCTTACCCACCGTGTTACTGCCCGCAGCCAAACGCTTTGGTTTTGCAGAGGGGGATTTGGTCAGCCAGTGGCACACCTTGTGCCCGGCATTCGCCCAACACTGCCAGCCGCTTAGTTTGCGGCGTGGTACTTTATATTTGGGGGTCGCCAGTGCTTCGGCACAAGCTAACCTAACTTACTGGTTGCCCACCTTAACAGAACGCATTAACATGTATTACGGTTATGCTGCTGTAACGCGTATTGTTTTCAAACAGGTGCGCGGCACAATAAAACACACAGAAAATAAAGGATAATTCTTATGCGTCCAAAATTCATTATGGCAGGCTTGGTTGTAGCTGTAATCGCTGCCGGCGGCTACATGGCCTGGCAGCCCGCTACAGAGGCCACACCACAGGTAGCCAACCAGAATACCCCACCAGAAGATGTACAGCTGGCGCAGGCACAATTTGACGAAAGCACCCTGCATCCAGCCCTACAGCTAAACGAAAACGATTATATACTAGGCGATAAAAACGCACCGGTGACTATTATTGAATATGCCTCCATGACGTGTGGGCACTGCGGTTACTTTCATAACAATGTGCTGCCACAAATTAAACGCAACTACATAGATACCGGCAAAGTACGCATGGTGCTGCGCCCCCTGCCGTGGGATAATATGGCACTGGCCATTTCCAAAGTGGCTATGTGTGGCGGCGAACCTGTGTACTACCCCATGCTGAATGCTTTCTTTGATACGCAAGACCAATGGCTCAAAGCCGAAACCGATGCTTTGGCCGATATTAAGAAAATCGCCCGCCTTTCTGGCATGGATGGCGAGACTGTTGAAGCCTGCATTCAGGATAAAGAACTGCACGAGGTTGTGCTAGGTACAAAGGAAACGGCACAGCAAGCCCTGCAAGTAACCGGTACCCCCACATTTTTTGTGAACGGCGAACGGTTGGAAGGTGCGCAAAACTTTGAACGCATGCAGGAAGTGATAGACGCTGCGCTGGCCGCCACGCAG
>CAZDNZ010000032.1:0-10458 GCA_964506925.1 uncultured Pseudomonadales bacterium
TGGCACATGTTTATCACCGTCTTTTCAGTGGCGCAAGGCGGCAAAACTTGACAAAAGCGATATATTATGATTTAATTTTAGGTAATCTGATTCACAAATATTGTGTCAACATATTTCCGCAAAAGTGCTACCAAGTCCTTACCGAATTCTTTAATTTTTTATGCGGGAAAATACTGGTTTTCAGGCCTTTTTGTGGGTGTTGCACCCGCTTTTTTCCCTTTTTGCACCCTGTTTGCACCCGCTCCATCCCGCTTCTACGCTGGCGCGTACCCGCCCCAACCCCCAAATACCCCCAGCGGGGGTATTGTTCGTAAAGTAGGGGCCGTATCGTTTTATTTACGCAGACCAAGGGCCTTAATCAGCGCTTGGTAGCGTGAAGGTTCCTTGTTATTCAGGTACTTAAGCAGGTTACGACGATTTGAAACCAACCGCAACAGACCCCGCCGTGAGTGGTTATCCTGCCGGTGGCCTTTAAAGTGCTCGGTCAGGTTCTTAATCCGCTCGGTCAGGATGGCCACTTGGACTTCTGGAGAGCCGGTATCTCCCTCTTTTTGGCCATATTCTTGCATTAACTCGGCTTTACGTTCCTGGGTAATAGACATATTTTTTCTCCTTCGATATCGATTCATATTTAACTTAAAAATGTACCATTTTTAAGCTGGCAAATCGCTCGACTCTCTTGGGCAAAACCCAAGTGGAGCCTAGCATTTGGCTACTGCAGACGCAGCAGCTGGCGCCGTTTTACGGTATTATTTTACCGTTTAACGACTGTCATTAAAATTCCGCACAATTCGCAGATTTCCGCCAGTTTCCACCTCCACCAGCGAGACAAGCTCCCCCTGACGGGTGACCACCTTCCGCAGCCCCGGCTGCAAGTGAATACGCTGAATCGCCTTCCCCTGCCGAAACTGCCTGATCTCTGAGGGTTCTGCCACATAAGCCGGGATATCGTCCAGCCCTGCCGCAGCCCCAAGTAAGTGCTCGTGCGGTATTTGCCCTGTTTCGTCGTATTTGTCAAGTGTTTGCTTATCTATCGCATTTTCCAAGGGAAATGGCCCAGCCTGCGTGCGCGTCAGCTGGCTAATGTAGCCATAGCAGCCCAGCATCCGGCCAATATCCCGCGCCAAACTTCGTACATAAGTGCCTTTAGACACATGGGCCTCCAAAGTAGCGGTTTTCAGGGCTTCTGGCGTACCGGATGTTTCACCTAATGTGAGGCTGTGGATGACCACAGGCCGCGGAGGCATATCCACCGTTTCCCCTTGTCGGGCGCGGGCATAGGCGGTTTGGCCGGCCTGTTTTATGGCGCTAAACTGGGGCGGGATTTGTTCAATATTTCCCAAAAAATGCGGGATAACATCGGTTAACGCCGCTAAATCTGGCCTGTTTGCTGATGTATTTATGACCTCACCTTCCGCATCATCGGTGTTACGTTCTTCGCCAAATGTGATGGTAAACCGGTATTTTTTATCGGATTCTAGAATAAACTGCATGGTTTTAGTGGCTTCACCCAGCGCAATGGGCAAAACGCCAGTGGCCAAGGGATCCAGCGTACCGCCATGCCCTACTTTTTGCGCATTAAACAGGCGTTTGATGTACGCCACTGCCTGAGTGGATGTCATTTCATAAGGTTTATTGAAATTGAGCCAACCCGTGACCACTTCCCCCTTGCGTTTACGCTGTCGCGCTGCGGTCATGGCCTGCCTCCGGTTCATTATAATAAAGCGAAAATATGGTGGATCAGGTAGGACTTGAACCTACGACCCCTGCGTTATCAACACAGTGCTCTAACCAACTGAGCTACTGATCCATAGTTTGGCGCTTAGGCATGAATGAGGGGAAATTATGGAAAATTGCTTGCTCTGTCAAACGTATTTTCATACCTTGTTACTATGCTTTACATAAAACGCGATGAAAACAGCAAGATTATTGGTATCAGTAATCAAAAAATCACGGACGATAAGAGTACTTATGAAGCCGTTGATATATCCAAACGGGATGTCCGCGATTTTCTGAAACAGGAAGGTATCTCTTTGAAAGAGGCGGCCAGCGCATCGTTTGAAACGCTGGATTTGGAGCTTGTACGGGTTCTGGAAGATCTGATTTATGTGCTGGTTGACAAAAATGTTTTAACGCTGGCTGATTTGCCGACGGCTGCCGTTAAAAAACTGGGTATGCGCGTCCGTGCGCGCGAACATTTAGGCCAACTAGGTGATTTTGTGCAGGATGACGAGGGCATATTATAATGTGGCAATTTCCGGCCATAGACCCTGTTGCCTTTTCTCTGGGGCCGCTTGATATACGTTGGTATGCATTGGCTTACATTGCCGCATTTGTTCTCGGAAACTGGCTTTTTTTGAGATTATGTCAAAAGTATCCGGCGCCTCAGCTGACACGAGAAGTCGCTGATAACTTATTTGTATGGGTTGTAGTTGGCGTGGTGGCTGGTGGCCGCTTGGGCTATGTTTTATTTTATAATTTGCCTTATTTTTTACAGAATCCGCTTGAAATTTTCATGACATGGCAAGGTGGCATGAGCTTTCATGGTGGCTTATTAGGCGTTACATTGGCAGGGCTTTTATTTTGTCGTAAACATGGCATAAACCCCTTGGATTTAGGAGATCGGCTGGCCATTGTTGTGCCTATCGGCCTCTTTTTTGGACGATTAGCCAACTTCGTCAATGCAGAGCTTTACGGCACACCAACTTCATTACCTTGGGGCATGGTTTTTCCAACAGATCCTTTGCAACTGCCTCGCCACCCTAGCCAATTGTACGAAGCAGGCTTGGAAGGGCTTGCCTTGCTCGTTTTGCTGGCTATTGTGGTTATGCTGCGGGGTATTAGGCGCGGTGAACTGACCGGATTTTTCCTGATTGGTTACGCTATTGCCCGCTTTAGTGTTGAGTTTGTGCGCCACCAAAGCGATGCCACAGGATACTTAGAACAACTAACGCCCTTAACCAGTGGTCAGCTTCTGTGCGTACCTATGTTGATTGCTGGGTTTATTCTGCTTTGGCGTGCGCGGCGGCATGACACTTAAAGCACTTTTACAGGATCAGATAAAAACCAAAGGCTGCATCAGCGTTGAACATTATATAGAGCAATGTTTGTACCACCCTGCCTACGGTTACTATATGCAACAACCGGCTATCGGGCGCGGTGCAGATTTTATTACAGCGCCAGCACTGACCAACCTCTTTGGGCAAGCTTTGGCCGTGTGGGTCGTGCAAACATGGGAAAAACTTGGTTGTCCTCCAAAATGGTGTCTGGCCGAGGGTGGCGCAGGCCATGGCACTTTAATGCTGGATATATGCATGGCCCTGCAATCCATGCAGCCGGCATTATTGCCTTGCACCAAGTTGGCCATTCTTGAAATATCGCCCTATATGCGCGCTATTCAAAAGGAAACGTTGCGTGGTTATGATGTGCATTGGTGTGAAAATACGGCGCAGCTCCCCCAAGACCTGCCCGTTGTTTTTTTCGCGAACGAGTTACTTGATGCCTTTCCGGTTCAGCAATTTTGCGGAAGCGATGAACGCCGCATTATTCTGGAAAATAATGCCTTTGCTTTTGATAAAAATGAAGATATCACCGAGTATCCTGCCCAGATGCTGCGCTTTCTTGAATCATTACGCACAAAAATAGCGGCTGCCTTGTTCATAGATTATGGTCACTTCGCTGAAGAAAGCCACGATACGCTGCAGGCGGTACATAAGCATCAGAAAGTGAGTATTTTTCATAAGCCAGGCCACACAGATATAACAGCGCATGTTCCATTCAGGCAAGCCGCAATGGCTTTTCCGGCAGCTGAAAAGAACCTGTCCCATCAGGCCGATTTTCTCTTAAAGCATGGCCTTGCGGTACTGGCTGAACAAAGTTTGCGTAAAGCCGCACCAGCTGAAAAAGAGTCTATTGAAAACGCCGTTAAGCGGTTGCTCCATCCTGCGGAAATGGGGCATACTTTTAAAGCATTAGAAATATTTATGTAGGGGGAATATGTATTTGTCTGCCGAGATTATCTTCCACACCGCCACCACCACACCGCCCGCCGCAAAAGCCACTGTTACGCAAGTTCATGGCTGTGCCGTGCTTGAGGCAACCACTGCTGGCCATATTGGTGAAGCTGATGCCCTGATAACGCCAATACCAAACTTGTGGCTGGGCATCCAAACGGCTGACTGCCTGCCAATTGTGCTTGATGCAGCCCCCCATGCTGTTGGCCTCGTTCATGCCGGCTGGCGTGGTTTGGTTCAAAATATCTGTGGCGTTACTGTGCAAGAAATGCGCAGCAGATATCAGATAAACCCCGCCAATATAAAAGTTTACATCGGGCCACATATCTCGCAAGCGCATTACGAGGTTGGCACAGAGTTTTTTCATTATTTTGATACACAATATTTTTCGGGGAGAGAAAATTTATCGGGGCAAGATTTATCGGGAACACAAGGCCGGCATCTTAACCTGCAGGCCATTGCGTCCGATCTGTTGATACAAGCAGGTGTGCCTGCAGCCGCGATTCATGGTGCCACAGCATGCACTTTCTCGGATGCGGCTTACCATAGCTACCGCCGCAACAAAACAGACCTGCGCCAGTGGTCGTGCGTGCGTATGCACGCGACCAAGACATAACCCCGGACATAACCCGAGCACATACCCCTAGGCACTTGACAAACTATCCACAATCTCGTAAACAGCCCATGAAGGTTGCCACTTGGTGGCAATACCTCGGGTTCTCAGCGTTACAAAACCTGCACCGAAACCGAGGTAAAGTTTCTGCATCATGCAGCTTAACTAAGGAGAATGAAAAATGACGACAACATCACAACAGGTAAAGGGTCAGAAGCGCGCACGCCGTGTGCGGCATGCCCTAAAAACCCTGAACCGTGAAAACCGGCCTCGTTTATCTGTTTTTAAGTCTAACGAGCATATATATGCCCAAATTATTGACGATACTGCAGGCACAACACTGGCATCGGCTTCAACCGTTGATAAAAGTTTACGCACAGATATGGCAAAAAAATCTGCCGTACAAAAGGCTGAAAGCATTGGCGCAGAACTCGCGCGGCGTGCGGTGCAAGCAGGTATTCAAAAGGTTTATTTTGACCGTGGCAGCTTTCGCTACATGGGGCGTGTAAAAGCATTGGCAGATGCCGCACGCGCAAACGGCTTAACATTTTAGAGGGATTTGAAATCATTATGGCACAAACAACATCACAAGATAGAAATGCCGGCGAATTAGTTGATAAACTTGTTGGCATTCGCCGGGTGGCAAAAACGGTCAAAGGCGGGCGGCGCATGTCCATGTCGGCACTGGTTATTGTCGGGGACGAAGCAGGCCGCGTTGGCTGGGGTAAAGGTAAGGCTAAAGAAGTGCCGGATGCCGTCCGGAAAGCGACAGACTCTGCCAAAAAAGGTATGATGCGCGTCCCTATGCGCCATGGCCGCACACTCCATCACGAAATGGAAGGCCGCTTTGGTTCAGCCCGGGTGATTCTGAAACCTGCGGTACCGGGTACGGGTATTATTGCTGGTGGCCCAATGCGTGCCATTTTTGAGGCGATGGGCATTAAGGACGTTGTGGCAAAATCTCTCGGTTCGAATAACCCATTCAACATGATTCAAGCCACTTTTGTTGCCTTCAGCGAAATGTACACCCCAAGGAATGTGGCCGCTAAACGTGGTATTAAGGTTTCTGAGCTAGAATTGCACAAACAGGAAGCCTCGCGTGGCGATGTTGATGCGAAAGAAGAAGCCATCAAGGAAGCTAAAAAAGTAAAAGAGGCGACCAAGAAAGCACCGGCTAAGAATGAGAAAAAAGCTGCCGCTAAACCCAAGGACAGCCGGAAGCCTCAAGAAAAATCTGCAAAGGCTGGTGCGCCAGCTAAAAAAGCAGCGCCTGAGGTAAAAACTGAGCAAAAATCTGCTTCTATCAAGGCTGCTGCCAAAAAGACAGAGTCAGAAGTAACAGAAACGCCAAATGAGCAGGAGACTTCAGCATGAGTCAGGCCCAGAAACCACAAATGTTGACTGTGCTGCAAACAGGCAGCCCCATTGCACGGGAAAAGAAACAACGTCAAACACTCATCGGGCTTGGCCTGAACAAACTAGGGCGGATGCGACAACTACCAGACACACCGGAAATCCGGGGAATGGTAGCTAAAATTTCTCACTTGGTAGAAATTGTTGCTACTAAATCAAACAAAGCTTAATGGCGAAAATAGGGAGACCGAGTCATGAAACTGAACGAACTAAAAGATAATCCGGGCGCACGCCAAAATGGCAAACGTGTTGGGCGTGGTGTCGGTAGTGGTAAAGGTAAAACCGCAGGCCGTGGTTACAAAGGCCAAAAATCTCGCAGCGGTGGCGGCGTTATGCCCGGTTTTGAAGGTGGGCAATTTCCCCTTTACAAACGGATTCCGATGCGCGGTTTTAAAAATCTGTTCGGAAAACAATATACCATTATAAATGTTAGTGGTTTGCAGCAATTGGTAGATAATGCCAAACTGCAAAATGGCCAAACGGTAACAGCTGAGGTTTTAAAATCTGCCGGCTACACTAAAAAAATTGCAAAAGATGGCTTAAAAGTTCTAGGTAACGGTGAAATATCTGTGGCCTTGAATATAGAAGCTGCCGCCGCAACAAAATCAGCAAAGCAAAAAATTGAATCTGCTGGTGGTTCGCTCAATACAGCGTCTTAATTCTGGCGGCGCCCATAGCGGGCGTGGATTGTTTGGGCTTGTCTTTCCTTTTCAAAGCGGTTAAACAGGGTATTATGTCAAATATTGCACTAGGATCTCAATCTGAAATCACTGACCTGCTCACACGGGCAAAAGATTTGCAGTTTCGCATTCTTTTTGTTCTTTTTGTGTTTATTATTTACCGGCTAGGTACACATATTCCTTTGCCTGGTATTGATGCAGGCGCACTCGCCGCGTATCAGGGGCAGTTGCAGCAGGGGTTGTTTGGATTATTTAATATGTTTTCGGGCGGTGCATTCTCGCGGATGGCTATTTTTGCGCTCAATATTATGCCCTACATTACCGCCAGTATTATTATTCAATTGATGGCCGCCGCCTACCCCAGCTTGAATGAGCTGAAGAAAGAAGGCGAAAGTGGGCGCAGAAAACTGGCGCAATACACACGTTACCTCACAGTTGTACTGGCACTGGCACAGGGCTTTGGTTTGGCTGTTGGTGTTGAAACTCAAACTGTTTCTGTAAACGGTGAAGTGACCCGCTTGGTGAGTGATCCTGGCCTGCTTTTCCGCCTGCAAACAGCTCTGACGATTATGACCGGCACCTTGTTCCTGATGTGGCTAGGGGAACAGATAAATATCAAAGGTATTGGGAATGGTATTTCGCTTTTGATTTTTGCTGGTATTGTCGCAGAGATGCCGGCCATGCTGGCACAAGTGATTGAACTTGCCCGCACAGGTGCCGTTAGTGGTTGGCTGGTTGCCGCTTTACTGATTGGTATGATTGCTGCAGTTTTCTTTATTGTTTTTATGGAAACAGCCCAACGCCGCATCGCACTGCAACAGCCCAAGCGGAGTGGCCAAATGGAAGCAACTGGTGCCAGCAACCACTTGCCCCTCAAAGTTAACTTGGCGGGCGTTATTCCACCTATTTTTGCCAGTGCCTTATTGATTGCCCCATTTACCTTTGCCAGCTACGCGCCTAACAGTACCTGGGCTCAATTTGTGGGTGCTTGGCTTGCCCCCGGACAACCGCTTTACCTTGTGCTTTTTGTGGCGCTGATTATTTTCTTTTGTTTCTTTTATACCGCTAACGTTGCGTTTAATGCTCAGGAAACGGCTGATAATCTCAAACGTAATGGGGCTTTTGTTCCGGGTATTCGGCCCGGCCAAGCGACTGCTACTTATCTGGATCAGGTAGCGACACGCCTGACGACCATTGGGGCTATTTACTTGGCATTTATCTGCGCTGTTCCCGATTTGTTGCACGCTGATCAAACCATTCCTGTCTATATTGGTGGTACCAGCCTCTTGATTATGGTGAGTGTCACCATTGATACCGTATCCCGAATTCAGGCAGCCCTGATTGCGCAAAAGTATGAGGGTTTACTCCAAAAAACAGCCCTAAAAGGACGGAAGCGTCGTTCATGACAAGTTCATATATTATTGGCAAAAAGCATGATGAAATGCTGGCGAAGCTGGATCCTGAATGGGCAGCCGAAGTTTTGCATGACATTGAAGCCCAGCAGCAAAAAGAACGAAAATTAGGCGAGTTTTACCTGCCGCATATCTCCGATATTGATCAAAAGACAGAGGAAACATTTTGATGGTATTTCTTCTTTTTGGGCCGCCCGGCGCTGGCAAAGGCACACAAGCAGAAAAGCTGGCTCGGCATTATGGTTTCGCGCAAATTTCGACCGGTGATATGTTTCGGAAAATTGCTAAAAATCCAGAAACCGCCACAGAAAAAGATATAAAAGCAACCATGGATGCTGGTGAATTGGTTGGAGATGAGCAAACAATACAACTCGTTAAAGATAAATTAAATACCCTACCTGCTGGTCAGGGGGCTTTGCTTGATGGTTTTCCACGTACAAACCCTCAGGCTGAAGCGCTGGATGCTTTTCTGCACACTAACGGGCAAGCCATAACAGCTATTTTTGCGCTGGACGTTGCCGAAGATGCACTAGTTGAACGCAAGGCTGGCCGGCTTTTTGCCCCCGAAAGCCAGCGTGTTTACCATAAAAAATATAATCCCCCCCAAGTGCCCGGTGTATGTGATACAAGCGGCGAAGAACTGATTCAGCGCGCAGATGATAGGCCTGAAATTACCCGTAATCGGTTGAAAGTGTATAATGAGCAAACCAAGCCGCTTTTGAACTATTATGGCGAGCGCATCACCCACATTGATGCCAACTGTGGCGTAGATGAGGTTTTTGCGTTACTAAAACAACATATTGACACATTGCAATAAGAAGGAGACTTAACTTTGGCCAAAGCGGATGCAATTGAATTTTCTGGTGAAGTAACAGATATGCTGCCCAATAATATGTTTAAGGTACGCCTAGAAAATGGCCACGATGTGTTGTGCCACGTGGCAGGCAAAATGCGTCAGTTTAATATTCGTATTCTGGAAGGCGATTTAGTCACCGTGGAAATGACGCCCTACGACCTGAGCAAGGGGCGTATTTCCTACCGCCATAAAAAATAGCGGCTCTATAAGGTCTTGTATGCCTTACCTTTCCTCACCCACTGTGAATATATCCGGCCGAAAATCTGCCGCGCCATCTGTCACGTTTTCGCCAAAATCTGGCCTAGCACATTCGGGAATAGGTTCTAGCAAAAAGGCGGCGCCTTTATCCCAGCCAGAAGTATAACCGGCTTGAAACTCAATGGTGTAGGCAAGCCCCCCAAGACGGGTTAAGAGTAAGTCAGCCATCTGAACTATCAAGATTTGCTCAATCCGCCCATCATCATCCTGCCCTTTGTGTAGCCCCCAACCTATGGAAATAACACCTTGCGGCCACATATGTTGGCAAATACGCACAAAGCTATCTGGTTCAAAGCCATGATTATCCAGCATTTGCAAAACATTTGCATGAAAAATCAGCGGGATTTCCGGCGCAATGTCATTGATAATTTCCAGCGCTGGCTTTACAGAGTCTGGCGCATGAAAACGAATTTTGGCGCCTTTCCGATACACATCCAAAGCATTTAGCCACTCTTCAAATGCAAGTTCACCCCATGGCATTACATTATCCGCCACGGCTGCATGTGGGTGCTGCATAACAACCTGACCAGCTGAATTTAAATTCACCGTTCCTGTAACCAGCATCACTTGGTTATTGTTGCATGCCTTTCGCAACATAGCGGCATCGTGCACATCGTGCATCCATTGCAAATGATGGGCGTGCGGTACATTAAAAAACGCGCAAACATTTTTCATATGGGTACCATTATCACATCTCAAAAAAATCTCATGTGTTCGCTTGCACTCGTGCCGCGGGCGTGTGATAAATGAGTATCTGGTTTTTACCGAATAGCTGTATTTAGTCTTCTGCTTATTCGTTTTTGAGCATGTACTGACTGACCAAAAAAAGAGAGAAAGTTCATGAATATGTCTGCCGCACCTAGCAAACTCCCCTTTACCGATTATGCCGTCAAAGATATTTCCCTCGCCGCATGGGGGCGCAAAGAAATTGAGCTGGCCGAGCCAGAAATGCCTGGGTTAATGGCACTACGCCAAGAGTACGGCTCGCAGCAACCTTTGCAAGGTGCGCGCATCGCTGGTTGCCTACACATGACAACCCAAACCGCTATCCTTATTGAAACACTCACGGCGCTGGGGGCAGAAGTACGCTGGAGCAGCTGTAATATTTTTTCCACGCAAGATGAAGCCGCTGCTGCCATCGCAGCTACAGGTGTGCCCGTTTTTGCTTGGAAAGGCGAAACAGAAGCAGAATATAAAGAATGTATTTTAAAAA
>CAZDNZ010000033.1:0-10404 GCA_964506925.1 uncultured Pseudomonadales bacterium
ATAGGATGAGGTGAGGCACACCAAACACATATCTAGCTTAAAAGCCACACCAGCCAGTATTTAACGCCCCTGCTTCCTGCGTTAGCCAAAAGCCTTTACCTAAAGCAAGAAATGGGCAACTAAGTACCAATCCCTTCTCCAGGCATGTAGCCTATTTCTTCTCTAGGGAAGCAGATGAAAGATGTGGCACGAGAACCACAATATTGAGCCATAGGGAGGCCCTGACCCATTTGCCCACAAGACATGATGCTTACTCCTTGTGTGGTTTAAGGTTAACGTTTCTGGTTTTATATAAGATTTACTTTGGAAAGACTCCTTTTCTTAATCTTAAGTAAACGGTACACCTCTCAACTAAAAAAAGCAAATAAAAAATCAAAATCTTCATTTATGCCCAAAAAACAAAATCAGCCATGCCCTAACACTTGCAAAATCAATCAGGATTACCTAGATTGCCCCAGTAGATGTCAAAGAGGAGCCAATTATGCCCAACCACGCCACCAATAAAAAAGATTCACCTCTGGACAGTGGCCTGTGGGCCTTAAAAGCATTGCAAGCTTCTAACTCAACCATTGCCAATGGAACTGGGGAAACGCTGCCTGAAACTGTGGATCGGTTCAATGATTACACAGAAAACATTATCAACAATATTCACGATCGGGCCGTTTTTATGTGCCGCAAAGTGGCCAAAAAGGCTCAAAATGGAAATGTAGTCCTTTATCACGACCTCGTTTACATCTACTATAATTATCTAGAACATGGTGTTGACCAGCAAACATTCGAAAAATTAGCCTCCCAGGTTATTTTCAGCCAAAAGGGCCCGGCACGCAAAATTCTGGAGAATGCACTGGCAGGTGGTTATCTGGCTGAACCTTTATTTGTATACAATAATACAGATTTTCAGTACATTGAAGAACCTATCGGTCCCGGGCTCGACGCCCCTGAAATGCCAGAAATTCCGGCAGCCGTTACCGAGCGACACCGAGCTCTACGTGCCCGCCCCCGCTATGTTTGGCGGATTATTATTCCAACAACCTTAGAAGAATATCACATCTTCCAGAAGCGCTTGAAACTACGTTTGCAAGCCATGGGCGTGAATGTGGATGAGGCAGTAGCACCGCAAAAATAGGCCTAAAGAGATTTTAGAGCGCTCCCTAGCTGCTCACATACATCGCGGGCATCGCCCAGAACCATCCGGGTATTTTCCATGGTAAATAAAGAATTTTCAACGCCGGCATAGCCAGATCGTAAACTGCGTTTAATCACGAACACCGTGCCAGCTTTCCAGACTTCTAGCACAGGCATGCCAAACAGGGGGCTGCCGGCAACACGTTGTGCATCCGGGTTCACCACATCGTTGGCCCCCACCACAATAACAGCATCGGTTTGTGGAAAGGTTGGGTTTACCCGCTCCATCTCCAAAATATTATCATAAGGCACATCCGCCTCGGCCAACAGCACATTCATATGCCCGGGCATACGTCCTGCCACCGGATGAATAGCAAAAACCACCTCTACACCTCGGCCTTGCAATATCTGCATAACATCTTTCAGGGCGTGCTGCGCTTGCGCCACAGCCATCCCGTAGCCGGGCACAATAACGACTCGGCGGGCATTATTCAGCACAAATGCCGCATCTTCAGCCCCTGCCTGCTGAATGACTTTTTCTGCGCCATCTGCCGCAGGCGTACGGACATCCTCGCCATCGCCAGCCCCAAAACCACCAAGCAACACATTAAAAAAGCTTCTATTCATCGCTTTACACATAACAGCGGTTAGAATTGTCCCGCTCGCCCCCACTAATGCGCCCCCCAGTACCAGCACAATATTGCCCAGCATAAAACCCGTCGCCACCGCAGCCCAACCGGAATAAGCATTAAACAACGCCACCACCACCGGCATATCGGCACCGCCAATGGGCAACACCAGTGCCAACCCAAGCAGCAAAGCAAACAGTGCCGTCAGCAAAAGAAGCCGCCAGTCGTGCCATGCCACAAAACCAACAGCACATGCCAATAACAGGGCAATGACCGCCAACGTCCAAACATGTTTCCCCGGCAGAAAGATTGAGCGACTGGTCACCAAACCATGTAACTTACCCGCAGCAATGACAGAGCCACCAAATGTAAGCAAACCAATAGCAAGCGACAAAACAATTTCAGCACGGCTCCCCATACTTAAAAGCCCCATGCTATGCTCAAACATAAAGGTGGCCACGGCAACACAGGCAGCAGCCAGCCCAACAAAACCATTAAACAGTGCAACAAGCTGCGGAAGCTGGGTGGTTTTTACCCGGTACGCCAGCGGCAAACCGATGGCCGCACCCATAAAGATACCGGCAAAAATCCAACCAAATTGCATCACTTGTGGCTGAAACAGCGTGGTGGCAACCGCAACGGCCATCCCCAGCATAGCCAGCGAATTCCCGCGCACAGCCGTTGCCGGATGCCGTAAACCATGAATGCCCAGAATAAACAAAACAGCAGAAAATAAATAAAGGAGCGTAAAAAGATCGGTCATCTACTTACCTTTCTTTTTGAACATACTTAGCATGCGTCGGGTTACCGCAAAACCGCCAAAAATATTAATCGCGGCAAAGGTAACCGCCAGAAAACCAAAAACGCGCGACAAAAACAGATTTTCTTCCGAGGCTGCGCCGGGCAGATACTCAGCCAGATTCCCACCAATAGCTTCATTCCCAGCAACCAGCATGGCAGCAATAATCACAACGCCTGAAATGGCGTTCGTCACAGCCATCAATGGTGTATGCAAAGCGGGAGTCACACCATGGATAACAAAATATCCAATAAAGCTGCCCAGCACCAAAACAATAATCAGAACCGTGAAGAGTGTTATTTCCATAATTTTATCCTTTTATCACCAATGCCATACCCAGTAATGCCAGTACAAAACCACATATCTTGACGTAAGAAAATGCATCTTGCAGAAAAATAACGCTTAACGCAGCGCCAACCACAACAGCGCCTGCTTGCACAATAAGCAATACGTTTGAAAATGAGGTAACGTGATTCATGGTGTAAAAAAATACACCCATATAAATTACAGCCGTGACCGCTGCGAATAAAATTAGCCAGGGCAAGGCTACATGATATGTAGGGAGCGGTTCCCCCTGCCGCCACACAAAAAAGACCGCAGCACCTAAGAAAAAAGCCCCAGTTATGGTATAGGCAAATGCCCCATAGAGTGGATGCATCACACCAGATAACAACTTTAGGCTGAATAAATGAATACCCAAAAGTGTTGCGGCTAGAAACGGCAGCAGCGTTAAAAACATTAGAGAACATCCCCATCTTTTACTTTCCATATGGCTTGCACAATATCATCTGTGCTTTCGTGATGGATACGCGTTTTTTCGTCGGTTTGTTCCAGCAACAAGTTTAAAACATGCAGTATATTTTTCGCATAAAACTGGCTGGCAACCGGTGCTAACATGCTTGGATAATTCGTATAACCGACCACTTTAACACCATCAGCCTCTATTACTTCATCCGGCTGACTCAGGGGGCAGTTCCCCCCACTACCTGCGGCCATATCTATAATAACACTGCCGGGCCGCATACCTTTAACGGCATCTTCTGTCACCAATGTTGGTGCTGGCCGCCCCGGAATTTGGGCTGTGGTGATAACAATGTCCGCCTTTTTCAGGTGTTCTTGCAATAAAATTTGCTGTTTTTCCCGTGCGGCTGGTGATAACTCTGCGGCGTATCCCCCCTCTCCCGCTGCCGTTTCCTCCAGATCAAACTCAAGAAATTTTGCCCCCAAAGATGCGATTTGTTCCTTCACTTCCGGACGAATATCAAAAGCTTCCACTTGGGCACCCAGCCGGCGTGCAGTGGCAATGGCTTGCAAGCCTGCCACCCCCGCCCCCAGCACAACGACCCGCGCAGGTTTGGCTGTACCTGCCGCCGTCATCATGAGGGGCATCAAACCATGATAATGCTGAGCCGCCTCAATCACAGCGCGGTAGCCACCTATGTTCGCCTGCGAAGACAAGGCATCCATACTCTGCGCGCGACTGGTACGGGGCATTTTTTCCATGGCCAGGACACCAACCCCCATTTCAGCAAATTTATTAAATATATCCTGCTTTTCCGGCTGTAACGGATCCACCATCCCCAACAGATAATGCCCAGCTGCTGGCCGCCATTTATTTATAAAGGCGGCATTCACACAAACCGTTAGCTCTGCTGGCTGTGGCTGCTTTATAATATTGGCGCCGGCACTGGTGTAATCATCATCGGTATAGCCAGCGGCTGTACCTGCTTGCGAAACAACGTCAACAGTAACGCCAGTATGGTTTTTTAGCATATCCGCAACAGCCTGTGGGGTTAGGGCAACCCGCTTTTCCTGTTGGCTTATTTCGTTGGGCACCAAGATTTTCATATGTTCTAACATAAGGGATGTGCTTTTTTCATGCTTGTTCTTTTTTTCCACAGTTGCGTACGCAGGAAAATATGGTTATACATCAGGGCAGGTTCGGGAAGTAGCGCAGCCTGGTAGCGCACTACGCTGGGGGTGTAGGGGTCGCAGGTTCAAATCCTGTCTTCCCGACCATTTGCGATAAAATAATAAAGCAATGCATATTTGTATTTCACTGCATTTTATGCTGATATTATGCCCGAATAAAAAGATAATACGTTTTCATTAACCATAAGGAATCAAATCAATGGAACTTTCGCCCGAAGTTGTCGCTAATTTAATCGAAATGGCTACCAAATATTCTCTACAGCTTATCACCGCGGTTATCATCCTATTTGCTGGTTTTTTTATTGCCGGCAAAGTTAAAAAATGGACGCAAGCCGGCATGGAAAAAGCCAAAATGGATATTACACTGGCCAAGTTTTTATCCAGTATGGGAAAATATGGCGTTCTCGCTTTCACGGGGATTGCCGTACTGGCACAATTTGGTATTCAAACAGCCAGCCTGATTGCGGTACTTGGTGCGGCTGGTTTGGCGGTAGGTTTGGCCATGCAGGGCACATTGTCCCACATTGCCGCTGGCGTGATGATTCTTATCTTTCGGCCTTTTAAGGTCGGCGATTATATAGATGGCGGCGGCGAAAGCGGCACGATTGATGAAATTGGTTTGTTCAATACCATTATGAATACAGTTGATAATGTGCGCATCATTATTCCCAATAGCCGGTTGTGGGACGGCAGTATTCGCAACTACAGCGCCAATGCCCAGCGCCGGATGGATTTGGTTGTGGGTATCAGTTACGCGGATGATATTGATAAAGCCTTAAAAATACTTGATAAAATTGCAAGCCAAGACGAACGCGTGCTGACAAAACCTGAACGGCAAATTCTGGTTACCAATTTGGGCGAAAGCAGTGTTGACCTTACCATGCGCCTATGGACCAAAAAAGCAGATTTCTGGGGCCTGCGGTTTGATACCATGAAGAAGGTTAAACAGATTTTTGATAAAGAAGGCATAACCATTCCTTTCCCTCAGCGCACATTGAATATAGTTGCCGAGGCCAATGCCCAATTGCCTGAGACCAAAACCAGCAAAACAAGCTCTAAAAAACAAGCAGCTTAATTTTTGCCGGTACACATAAGGTAAGCTGATTGGGCAAACATGACGTTTGCCCATTGTTATACGTGCTGAGGGCTTGTGTGTGAATGACTTTATGACAACAACACTGATAGAGAGACTGGAAACGTGTATAGAGGCCGTGGGCGGTAAACGCCACTTGGCCAAAATGATTGGCGTATCCGAGGCGCAGTTATACCGATATTTGAAAGGCGAGAGCGAGCCCAGTGCCAGCCGTATTGCGCTGATTGCCGAAAAAGCCCAGAAAGATGCCGGTTGGTTACTTACCGGAAACGAGCCGGGGACATCACAAAATGTCCGTCTGCCGCACGATGCCGATCGGTTCCTATTGTTTGCTCGCATTTATGAGGAAGCGCTGGAAGAAATGAAGCTGCGCCTGTCGCCAGAGATAAAGACGCAAATCCAGAATATTATCTATACTGATATTCTCATGGGCACAGCACACGGGGAGTTTCCTGTTGATATTAATCCCCTCCTCACCCAGTTTCAGATTTATTTTTTATTAGGCATTCGGTCGGAAGAGTTGAAAAATTATCATCGTTTTATGCAACGTGATTTTGCTAACCCGGAACAACACAGCCCTGCACAATTGGAAGCGCTGACTAACCATATCTGTCGTGCTGGTACAGAACTTTTTAATACGCCGGCCGGACAATTTTACTTTGACAGGATGGGGCGGAATGTGTGGCCGCAAGCTGCCGAACGTTTGACAAATATGGTATATGAGCTACAAGAGCTGACTGGTAAAAAAGAATTAAAACTGCTTGATTTAGGCTGTGGCAATGGCCGTGAAATCAGCTTTCTTCATCGTAATTTTTCAAACATTGAAGTTTACGGTATTGATAATGCGCAGTTTTGTGTTGATATTTGTCAGGAACGTGCCAACGCCGGGGATATACCTAAAGGACGCGTGATGAAAGCTGACCTAAGATCTCTGCCTTTTGAGCCAGAAAGCTTCGATGTAGTTTATGATCGTTGCACATTAACATCAGTGCCCTATTTTGGAAAAATTAATTCGGGCTTGCCTGAAGTAATGGATCAAATTTATAGAGTATTAAAAAATAACGGCATCCATTTAAGTATCTCCAGAACAGGTACAAAAAGAGAATATGCATATTTTCAGCAATTATTGAATAAAGACTCCTTAAACAAGCTTCTTAAAGGTAAACAAGTAAATATTATCAGTATTAAAGAGTATGATTTTTCAAAAAGAAATTTGTTTGAAAAGTATGGAAAAGTTGTAGAGGAATCGAAATACAATATGGTAAATGAATTCCTCTACCAAAAGCGTTTCTAGAAACCACCACCGGGGAAACTTGTGTTATTCATTGTCCTACCCTTTCATTTATTTTCGCATATATGAGAGATGCACCTATGGTTGTCTCTCATATATGAGAGATATATATGAATTCCTGTCATGAACGCAAGTTGTATACGCAAAATATTTTCACTTTTTGCGAGAGAAACAAAAAATTTCCCGGAAATCTGGTAAAAACGAATAAATAAAAATATTGTGCCGTTACGTATACATCATAAGTCATAACAATGGAGGAGCCATATGACGACCGCCCCCGTAACGCCGCGCCATCAATTAATTATGATTCTGCAAGAAGATCTCTGCCCAGATACAAATGCTCGGTTTCATGCCCTCTGTCACCAGCTGGCACAATCTCCCCGCACACTGGTGCTGGCACTGGGCCTAAAGCAAGACATTACCCTGAGCCTCACCTGTAAGCATAGCGGCTTGATTTATAATGCATTTGAGTTTATCCCCCTGCTGCATTTTAACTTTGCCGAAAAATTCGGGCCCTTTTCAGATATTCATATCATCAGCAATGGCCAAGTTTGGAGCACACAAACCAATCCCCTTACGGATGCACAAACGCCATATCCACCGCTAAATGCTGGGATTTACCATCAGCAGGAGCCACAATAACAATGGTGGCAGGTGGCAGGTTAACAGGGCTTTTAGCAAGCTCTGCCTTGAGCCATGCCCAGCGTTGCAACCCTAATGGGCGGATACTCTCCACCAAGGGGGGCGCGAGTACCGCAACAGCCACTCGTATATATGTGGGTGCCGCTGGCGCGGTCGCCAACTGTTCTTTAAGTTTTGTTAAGGGTTCAAGGTTATCTGGCGTGATTTCATCCAAAGAATAACTAAATTCAAAAGATTTTTTCATCATGGCCGGTTTCCGAGGTACCTGCGGCGGCTTTTCAGGTTTACTTTGAACTTCAGTCGCGACCTGTTTTGCTGAAGTGACCGGGCTTTTTGCTATGCTGTGCCAAGTGGCCTGCCGCCCCGGGCTCAGGCCCGCAAGGCGTAATACGGGCGCGCCGTTCTCCCCCTGCATAACCCGGGCGAGCAACTCCATTTTTTCAAGTTTTCTCCCCGATTGCTGATCATTACGCGGTACAACGGGTGCTGGCTGGCTTTTTTCGCCCAACAGAATTTCGCGAGATATGGTACTGTTTGGCAGAGGCATATTTTCCGGCAGAATGGTAAAGGCATCATCCTGAATTTGCTCAATGCGCTGGTTTATGGGGGTACGCGCCGCAGGCGGTGGCACCGTTGGCGATGGCGTAGGCGGTGGCGGCGGCTGTTCCAGTGGCTCAAGCGGGGTTAAACGTTGCGTTACTTGCCCAAACGGATCTTGCGCATGGCTGTTGCCTACCAGCATACCTGTCAATCCCACAGCCATTGCTGCGAAAAGCGGCATTGTTTTTATTTTTTGATGCATACGCCACTTAATCTACATTGAATTTACCGAAAAATAAACGTATGGTCTGCAATTATGGTTTTAGGCATCTATTCCTATATTTTTGGCTTGGTTCTATTCGCTTTGCTCGGACCTTGGCTGTGGCAACTGCTGGTGGCTGGTGGCCGCATCTTTTGGCAACTAGCGCCTACCGACCAAGTACCAAGCGCCCCCTCCCAGCGGCATAGCATAAAATGGCCCCGTTTGTTTTATAGCACCTATGGGCTGACACATGCTCATGAACAACCTGTATGGGCCTATGCCGCCCTGCGTTTTTTGGTGACTATGACGTTACTGGCATTACCCATTTTATACGATTTATCCGTAGCGGAAGTAGCAGGCGATATTCGCTGGTACACTCTGCACATACTGGCTTTGGGTGGTTTAACCCTTTACGCCGCCCTCCAATTTTACCAAAAAAAAGCAGCTTCCTTCACAATGCCGCTGATTGGCTGGCTGCTGATTGCCCTTACGGCATGGTGCGGCTTTTCCCTCATCGATGCCTATAACCCGGATCGAGGCTGGTGGTTTTTCAAACATTTTGCGGGTTACGCCGGATTATTTTATCTAGTTTATTTGTTGCGCCACCCGCGCTGGACACCTGTGCTTTTATGGGCACTGGTTTTGCCCCTATTATATAATGCACCGTTGGCCATTTTGCAGTTTTTGAACACCACAGATGCCCAACTACAAACGCTGCTGCCTTTCTGGCCCGATGGCCACTGGGTGAATTACTGGCGGGGATTATATCCAGAATCTGCCCCACCGGGTGCCACCATGGCGAACAAAAACCTGCTGGCATCTTGGCTGGTTTTTCTGTTACCGCTCACTTTATATCTATTATTTAGCGCTAAGCGGTTCAGTTTGCAGGTACTGGCAGGCTTATGCCTAAGTTTAGGCGCTGTCACCCTCTTATTTACCCGCTCCCGCGCCAGCTGGATTGCCTTGTTGGCAGCGCTCGCCTTCTTGCTGATTTGGGCGCTCTTACAGCCAGCATGGCGGCGTGCCTTCCTGCATACTTTACGTCATAGGCCGCGCAGCAAACTGATAGGCGTCGTTTTAATTCTTATGGTATCCATTGCATCCATCGCCAGCGTGTGGGACGTTAAATCGCCGCGCAAAGCGCACTCAGTCAATAATTCTGTCATGGAACAAGCCACCAGTGTTTTTCAGGATATGCGCATGCCGCGCGTATCTTATAATCTGAACGGCCTGATAATGGTCAAGGATCACTGGTTTAATGGTATTGGTATTGCGGGATTTCATACCGTTTATCCAGCCTATCACGATGCGTGGATACCTACAAAACGCCAAGGTTACCGCGTGGATGCCCGTCCGCAACGTACCCATAACGATTTAATGGAAGCCTTCATTGAACTGGGTATTCCCGGTGGCCTCATGTTTTTGAGTGTGTTTGGCCTTACCCTGTGGGGCGCTTGGCAACTATCGCGGCAAGGCCATGTTTTAAGTGGGTTTTTGATGGCAGGCACCACAGGCTTGTGCATCAATGCATTGGGCGATTTCCCCCTCCAGATGCCCACCGCCCCCATTGTATTGTTTACCGGTTATGGGCTAATGGCCGCTATGGCTGTACAGCAAGGCGTTGTTAGGCTATATAAAATACCCCGCCTGCCCCACAGCCGCTATATCTGGCTAATTATGGCTGTGGTTGGCGCCGCCACAACTGTTTATGTGTATAACGACAATATGCAACGCCATGCCTCTGCCCGCATACTGAAGCCTGCCATGGTACTGATGAAGCAGGGCGAACCTAACGAACAAGCGCTGGATCTCATTCGTCAAGCCTATAATATATATCCATATAACCAGCGTTTACAGGAATACTACGCCATTATTCACAAGCACTTCCCCGATAGGAAAGCATTAACACTGGCCGAGCGGGAGGCCGTTATCCGCGATATGCTGACGAAAGATCCTTATGCACCAAATCACCTCATCAATTTGGCTTCGCTACTGCACGAAAAAGCGCAACGCCAAATGCAGTTAGGGAATAGTATCAAGGCCGAAGAAACGCTGCAGGATATTGATGCCCTGACCGAGCGCATGCTCCGA